>JAZDJE010000052.1:0-7455 GCA_043804325.1 Candidatus Peregrinibacteria bacterium | reverse complement strand
CATTTATGGGTACTTCACTTTTTATCGCCAAGATCCTTGGTTTGGTTTACTTGGTTGTTGGCGTTGGCATGTTGCTGAATAAGGCTTATTACGAGAAGATGATGAAAGATTTTACTAAGGAAAGCGGTCTCTTGTATTTTGGCGGCGCCGCGACATTGGTCATCGGTTACCTGATGGTAACCCATCACAACGTGTGGACCGGCCCCTGGTGGGTGGTGCTTGTCACGGTATTCAGCTGGTTGGCCTTGGTCAAGGGCGTCATGCTTTTAGTATTCCCCAAGGTGATGACGTATATGGCCAAGTTCTTTGTGGACAAGCTTGCCGTGGCTCCCGTTTTCATGCTGGTTTTAGGCGCCATTTTTGCCTATTACGGCTTTGGGATCACCGTTTAAGCGCCGATGATTTTCTTGACGGGTAAACTTTTGTTTACTATGATGGCTTGTGATAGCTGTGCTATCATATGTTTTCCTTAATTGAATATTATGAGTTTTATGAATTTTGTCATTATTGCCGCGATTGCCGCTGTTGGCCTGTTGGTGTACCAGCTTTTGCGGGAGTTTAAGCGCTCGCGGGAGGAAAAGAAGGACGACCAGTCTTTTGTGATGATCCAGCAGTATTTAGGCAAACTGGAGGAGAAGTTTGAAAAGGGGATGAAGGCGCAGGATAAGACCCTCAACGAACAGCTTAAAACGTCTCAGGACGCTTTGTCCAAGCACTTTGTCATCAGTTCGCGCATTGCCAAGGAGGCGAATGAGGGCATCAAAAACCTCACGGAGAACCTGACGGAAATGAAGGAGACCAACAAGCAGATCGCCGGTTTTGCGGACCAGCTCAAGACGCTGGAAAACACGCTCCGCAACCCCAAGCAGCGCGGGATTTTGGGGGAGATGTTTTTGGAGAACTTGCTTTCTAACGTCCTTCCGCCGTCTAGCTTCCAGATGCAATACAGCTTTAAAAGTGGGGAAGTGGTGGACGCCATCATCCGTGTGAACGACAAGCTCATCCCCGTTGACGCCAAGTTCTCCCTGGAGAACTACAACAAAATCATGGAGGAAAAGGACGACGCGGTCCGGGATGGGTTGCAGAAGGATTTTAAAAACGACTTGAAAAAGCGCATTGACGAAACGTCCAAGTACGTCCGGCCGCAGGAGGGGACGGTGGATTTCGCCTTCATGTTCATTCCGGCGGATGGAGTATTCTATAACTTACTTACCCACAAGGTAGGGGCTATTGATGTGAACACGTCGGACCTGATTGATTACGCGTTTAAAAAACACGTCATCCTGGTTTCCCCCATGACGTTTTATGCGTACCTGCAAACTGTGATGCACGCGTTGCGGGCGCTGGTCATTGAGGAAAAAGCGGTGGAAATCCAAAAGCGGGTGGGGGATTTGGGACGGCATTTAAACGCGTACCAGGATTACTTCAAAAAACTCGGCACGCACCTTGGCACCACGGTGAGCACTTACAATAACGCGGGCAAGGAACTTGGGAAAATCGATAAGGATGTGGTCAAGATCACCGGGGACAAAGCGGGTGGGCCAATGGAACTTCCTCCCGTAGACCATCCCCAGGCCTTTGAAGAAGTGAGCGTGAAGCTGGGCGAGCCTAAGCCAAAACAACGCGCTCTTGACCTTTAGCGCGCTTCCTGTTAGGCTGTTTGCAGTTGCCCCCTAATGTTTAGCGTATGTCTAAGCCGTCCCCTTTGCGCGGCCCTGACGGTTTACCGGAGTCGTTTGACTTTAAACGGTTTCAGGCCGATTTTCGTCGGCTTTTTGACGAGTATCTTGTGGGCGATTGCGATAACGAGGCGCTTTATGGAGCCATGTTGGATCAGGCGGCGGAGGCGCTTTTGGCCAATTCCGGTGGCCGCAGTGTGACGGATTTTATTCAGAGCGTGTTTGACGGGGCGGATAGTTCAGGTTTTCCTTCCGGTGATTTTTTCCGCATGCTGGCTTCGCGCGCTACGGCCCAGGCTGCTGCAATTGTTGAAAGCAGGACTGTTCTTGCGGGGCTTTGGCGGGAGGCGTTTTATCGGCTTTTTCCTCGGGAGGCCGGTTCCTGCCTACAAAGCTAAGGGGTTGGGGGAGGGGTTTTGGGGTAAGGCTTTTACTCGATGAGTCAAATATATATCGATTTGACTCATCATTCTAAAATAATACCCTCTGGCCAGGTGTTTTTCCGGGCTTTGGCTTGAGAATTGCTTTTTTAGCCTATTTTTGCTATAATAAATAGATAAATTATATCTTAATCAGTAGGGAAATGCTCGAATTGCTTGAAAAGTTTTGGAGCTGAAGCTCGCACACTTTTCTACGCAATTCCTCCTCATTTCGCTGCCTCCGACGTAAAGTCGGAGTTGCTCCATTCGGAACGCATTTCTCGCTACTATAACATGCTAAAAAAACTCGTTCTGGCACTGGGGTTTATGGCGATGCTCACGTTGGCGTGTGCCCCTATGACGCGCGCGGAAGCGGTGGATACGCCGTCCAGCAACATGCAGGACCCTTACTTCATGTTCGATTTGCGCGGATTGACCCACGAGGACGTGGACGAAGAACGGTGGGTGAGCGGGGGGATCAACTATATTTTTGAACGGGCGGTCAGCATCATGGCCCTGACCGTTGGCGCGGCTGCGGTCCTGATGATCACGGTGGGGGGATTTATGGTTCTGGCCTCCGGGGGACGGCAGCAATGGGTGGATACGGGGAAATCTTTTATCTTTAAGTCCCTCATCGGCCTTTCCGTGACCTTGGGGGCCTATATCATTGTTCAGACCGTTCAGCTTTTAATACGGAGTGTTTATGGGTAAAAGGATTTTAAAAATCACTGGTGTTTTGCTTATTGGCATCGTGCTGTTTTCACCTACGGCTGCTATTGAATCTGCTTATTCGGATGAAGGAGTTCGGTCGCAAACGGCTGGCGCTAAAACAGCGGCTGATCTTGCTACTACTCCCTCGGAATGTGAAACGCAATTTATTGAACCTACGAGCGTGGGAGAGCCCGCTCAGTATTTGGCCCCTGCCAACTGTTTGTTTTTAGAGGAGCCCATTGGCGGTAGGCGGGGTTATGATTTATATTACGTCCACTGCGAGGAAATGCCGGATACCGGTTCCCGGTGCCTTTATGTCCTTTGGGATGGAGGATCTATTTCGCCACCCGATTACGGCCCTTTGCAGGCCATTTTGACCTTTAACCCGGCGGATCCGGGGCAGCGGGTGCTGTTTAACGATTACATCGCGCTGATTTACAAGTACCTTTCCGGCGTCATTGTCGGCGTCGTTGTTTTATTCGTGATTGTGGGGGGCATTCAAATGACTGTTTCTGCAGGGGACACCACGAAGTTCGACGCGGGCAAGAGCCGCATCATACGGGCCATTACCGGGTTGATTTTCTGGTTCCTCGCTTCGCTGATTTTATACACTATTAACCCCACGTTCTTTGCGTTTTAAACGACTGAAAACACAGGCGGTATTACTATTCATCTTGCTTATCTGGGTCACTTCGCTGGCCTACGCGGCGCCGCTGGGAAACCGGGACGTGGACCTCAGTACTCCGGTAGGCAGCGACATTTTGCCGGGAGGGGGTTTCTTTGCGGAGAGTATCCGCGAGGGGTTTTTGTTCAAGAAATTGCTCCCGTTTTTGATCCAATACGGCTTAGGGCTGGCGGTGTCGCTGGCTGTGGTGGCGCTGATTATTGGCGGTTACCAGTTCATGACGTCATACGGCAATCAGGAAAGCCGCCAGGCGGCCCAAAAGACCGTGACCTACGCTATTATTGGTTTGATTATCGCCATTGCCGCTTTTGGCATTGTGGCCGTTATTTCTAACTTCAGCTTTGTTTAAATGACCTTTATCCGCTCCCATCATTGGTCCCATTTGGCCGCCGTGATTACGGGACTTATTTTAATGTTTGGGTTTTCTTCCCATGCTTTGGGCGCCGCGCGCGATGACTTTGAGGATTCGCTCAAGGCGCGCCAGCAGGAAGTGAGTGCGGCGTATGACCGCATGGATACGCGCATTAAGGCCATGAATACCTATGACCCCAAAAAGGAAGAGGCGCGGCGTTTATTGGATGCGGCAAGGGGGGTTGTGGACACCTTTGAGGACTTGGACGCGGACGACCACGTTCGCGGCACCGGTACCCCTAGCGATCCTTTTTACGCCAGTCCCTTATTTGAGGAAATTGAAAGCGAGGCCATGCAGGCCATCAACGCCGTCAATCTACATCTGATCAGCCCGGACCGTCCCGGCGCCGTGCCGGAAGGGGATCTGATCCATGACTTTATTCCCCAGTTTATCCGGCAATTGTTCCGTTTTACCTCCGTGGCCATTCTGATCGCCATTGTGGTTTCGGCCGTGATGATGATCATCGCCTTTGACAACGAGGAGTTTTATACCAAGGGCAAGCACATGCTCATTTACTCGCTCATTGGGTTTGCCTTTGTGGTCTTGGCCTTTGCCCTGGTGAAGGCCGTGACGGACATCGATTTCTTTGAATTCATTTAAATGAAAAAATTGTTTTACACTTTATTGGGATCGCTATTGCTTTTGCCGCTCACCGTGTCCGAGGCGCTGGGACTAACGCTAGATGATTTTCAGCATGAGGTGTACCGGCCGGATAACCTGCCAGCAGGGCGGGCCACGGACGCTTCTGTGGAAGCCAAGGTGGTCGATATTTTCAATTTTGCCACCAATCTGATTTTGTACGCCTCCGGGGCTGTGGCAGTACTATTGCTTATTATTGGCGGGATCCGTTATATTGTTTCTTTTGGTAATCAGGAACAGACAGACGCGGCTAAAAAAACCATCAAGTTCGCTGTCATCGGCTTAGTGGTGGTCATTTTGGCTTACGCCATTGTGACGAACATCATTGATATTATCTACAGAAGCACGGTATAGTGATGCCATGCCTAAAACGTTTTACATCACCACGGCTATTCCCTATGCCAATGGGGACCCTCATATTGGGTTTGCCATGGAGGCCGTTATGACGGATACCATCGCCCGCTATAAACGCCTGATGGGGTTTGACGTTTACTTCATGACAGGGACGGATGAGAACGGCACTAAAAATTACGAGACCGCGGAAAAAGAGGGGATTCCCATTGAACAATTTGTCGATCGGCAGTCCAAGAGATTTCAGGCGCTCACCCCCTTGCTCCATCTGACCAATGATGACTTCATCCGCACGACCGACCAAAAGCGCCATTGGCCGGCCTGCCAGAAGCTGTGGCGCAAGCTGGAGGAAAAGGGCGACATTTACAAAAAGGAATACGAGGGCCTGTACTGCTCCGGCTGCGAGAAATTCGTCACGGGACGGGATTTGAATGAGAAAGGGGAATGCCCGGACCACAAACGCAAGCCGACGCTTTTGAAGGAAGAAAATTACTTCTTTAAACTGTCCCGTTATTCGGGCCAAATCGCTGAGTTGCTAGAAAGCAACGCGCTTCAGATCATCCCCGAGTTCCGCAAGAACGAAATTTTGACCATGGCCAAGGAAGGGCTTCACGATGTGAGTTTCTCCCGGCCACGCAACGTTTTGCCGTGGGGGGTCCCGGTGCCCGGAGACGACACCCATGTGATGTACGTGTGGTGCGATGCGCTCACGAATTATATCTCCGCCCTGGATTATGCCCATGAGGGTAAGTTGTACCAAAAATACTGGGCGGCAAAAGGGGCAGTAACTCTGCATGTCATCGGCAAAGACATCACCCGCTTTCATGCCGGCATTTGGATTGGCATGCTGCTTTCCGCCGGAGTGCCGCTCCCCAAGGCGGAACTCGTTCACGGTTTTGTAAGCCATAACGGGGAAAAAATGAGCAAGTCACTGGGCAACGTGGTGGACCCCAAGGACGTGATTGACCGGTACGGCCTGGATGCCTTGCGTTATTATTTACTCAGGGAAATTCCCCTAGGGCAGGACGGCGATTTTAACGATGCGCTTTTTACGGAACGCTATAATTCGGATTTGGCCAATAACCTCGGCAATTTGGTCAATCGCGTGCATACGCTTGTGACCCGTAACGGGATTACCGATTTTTTCTTTGACCACGGGCATAAACTGTATCAAGAGGAAGTGGATAAAACGTGGAAAAAATATGGGACCAGCATGGACCAGTATGGCTTTAGTGAAGCCATTTTTCACGTGTGGAAGCTGGTTGATTTCGCCAACCGGCAAATGGAAAAAGAAAAACCGTGGGAAGCGATGAGGTCCGCCCCGGAGAAGGGGAGTGCCACTCTTTGCAATTTATTGGAGGTGATCCGCCATATCAGTATTTTGATTTCCCCGTTTATTCCGGGCACTTCGGCTAAAATCCGGGAACAGCTCGGTTTGCCGGCGGAAATCGACCGGGAAGGGGAGCAGGGGTGGGGGGCGGTTACTCCTTGGACAAAATTAGGGAAGGCGAGTATTATTTTTCCCCGTATCGAGGTGTAGTTAAGGTGAGGTTTTAGGTTGACAATATTGTCAAAAAGTGTTAGTGTTTTTATGCATGGATCATTGTTTTTTAACCCGAAGTTTGCTATAATATAAGGCAAAATGCATATTTCTTACGAGAGTGAAAACATTGGTTTTAATTCCAATTCGTCCTGGGGCGATAAGTTTTGGCAATTTGTCCGATTTACGGTAGTCACAGGCATGATCTTTATCGTTTCGTTTTTTGCGATCAATTTTTCCGCCTATAAGCAGATTTTGCTGGATACCTTTAACCCGGCGGCCCGGGCAGAGGCCGAGGCGGTCCTCAGCACTTCTACCGGCCAGGGGAATGCCGATGCCACAAAACTCCTCCCCGTCCTTCCGGACAAAAAACAAGTGCGCAAGGAATTCGCGTGGGTGGATGCGCCCATCTCTCCTACGGACAACCGTTTGGTCATCCCCAAATTAGGCAAAAGCATTCCGCTGGTGACCATGTCTACGGAAAACCTGGAAGGTGAAAATTGGAACGATTTGGAAAAGCAAATCCAATCCGGCCTTCGCGACGGCGTGGTTCACTATCCCGGTACGGCTAAGCCCGGCCAAGTGGGCAATTTCTTTGTGACGGGCCACAGTTCCTACTATCCGTGGGATCCCGGCCAATTTAAGGACGTTTTCGCGCTTTTGGGGCGTCTGGAGCCCGGTGATCTTTTTTACGCGTTCTATGACCAAAGAAGGTACACCTATAAGGTCTACGATAAGTTCGAGGTCCAGCCGAACGTGGTGAACGTATTGGAACAGCCCACCGATAAACGCATGGCCACTTTAATGACGTGCACGCCGGTAGGAACCACGTTAAGACGCCTTATCCTGCATGCGGAAGAAGTTTAATTTTGTATACATATTTGCCAATATAATATATTGCATAGCTTCCGGGATTTTCTCCCTCGGTTCTTATGAATGGAATTAGAGTAGTGTCTTTGAGAAAAAATGATTTGTCAAGAGTAAAATATGTAAAGTCATTACCGGTGTTATATTTTTTT
>JAZDJE010000051.1:0-3616 GCA_043804325.1 Candidatus Peregrinibacteria bacterium | reverse complement strand
CCTGCCTTCGCTTTTGGTGTTCCTCCACATATCAACGGATTTTACCCCTACATGTGGAATTCCAGTTGCCTCTGCCACTCTCTAGTACACTAGTTTTTGTAGCGATTCGATCGTTGAGCGACCGGATTTGACCACGAACTTAATCAACCGCCTACGAACTCTTTACGCCCAATAATTCCGGATAACGCTTGCACCCTACGTATTACCGCGGCTGCTGGCACGTAGTTAGCCGGTGCTTATTCCTGAGGTAACTTCATCATTTATTCCCTCAGAAAAGAAGTTTACAACCAAAAGGCCTTCATCCTTCACGCGGTGTCGCTCCGTCAGGCTTTCGCCCATTGCGGAAGATTCCTCACTGCTGCCTCCCGTAGGAGTATGGACCGTGTCTCAGTTCCATTGTGGCTGATCATCCTCTCAGACCAGCTAAGCGTCATAGCCTTGGTAGGCCGTTACCCTACCAACAAGCTGATACTGCGCAGGCCCCTCCCGGACCGCAAAAGCTTTACCCTTGCGGGACCATCCGGTATTAATCCGCCTTTCGGCAGGCTATCCCTGAGTCCGGGGCAGGTTCCAACGTGTTACTCACCCGTTCGCCGCTATATCGCTCGACTTGCATGTGTTAGGCGCACCGCTAGCGTTCATCCTGAGCCAGGATCAAACTCTTCGTTAAAAAAGAAATTTGAAACTTAGTACCTCAAAGTAATATTGAGGCAAATATGTTCTTGTACAATACTTGTACAACAGATAAAACTCTAGACGAAATATTTACTGCATTCAAAATGCGAGTAAGCCTTTGGAATTAAAGAGCAATCGGCTTACTTAACCCCGAAGATATCGAGACCAGTATAAGCACAACGATTTTAGGCAGGCAAGAAGTTAAAGTCAAGAAAAAATTTTCTTGCGCCGAAAACCAACGAACTGGAAATTTCGCTAATCCCTGGCTATAGCAACCGATAGGTCGATTTAGTGTTAAAATGCCAGCAGAATTAACAAAAACAACCATGACACTCATTCAAAACCTAGAGGGCCTCGCGAACAGCCAATGGCTCATCCCCCTTATTGTTTGGAGTCTCATTTGGAAAGGCATTGGCCTATGGAAATGCGGCCGGCATAACCAGCTTTATTGGTTCATCGCCATTTTAGTTCTAAATACCGTCGGGATCCTCCCGATAGTATATCTGCTCTGGTTCCAAAAGAAATGCCCGGCAAAATAGCCGAAACCTTTTTTAAAGGTTCCAGAAAAATTATCGCTTATAGCGCGACACAATCTGGCGCTGATCCACAACGCCGTCCGGATAAGTCACTTCCCAATTAGTGACGATCTTTCGGCCAGCACCTACTTTGTAATTCTGCACAGTTTCCGTGCGAACGGTGCGGCCATCGCTGGTGCCATAAAGTTCAAAATAAGCCATTTCATTTGTATCGTCTGTATAGGAGTGGACAAGGATGGGGCCAGGCATGTCATTGAGAAAACCGAGGTCAATCTTTCCCGGAGGATAAACCGTAGCATCCACCCCATGCCAATCCTGATAATAATGCACGTCCCAACTGTGATTGATGCGCTCGGTCACCGGCAAACCAGCGTTCACAATAGCGCGGAACATGGTGGTAGAAGTCTGACACACGCCACCCCCCGCCACATTGGCCAGACCATCTCCAAAAATAACCTGACCGTTTACAAAGCCCTTTTCATAAGTAACCCATCCCAAAACCTTGTTGTAGGAAAAGACCTCCCCGGCGTCCACAACGGTCAAATCCTCCAGTTCCAAAGCCCGTTTGATATTGTGCACGCGATTGGACTCGTTGCCGTATTGGTAACTGGACTGTCCCAAGGAAACCAGTTGGGGAAATTCCATGCCGGGGACTTCGGATTTCACCGTAACGGGAACCTGTTTAAACGTAACATCTACCTTACGGTCGCCCACCTGCATCAAGACCTGGCTCAAATCGGCAACAAGCTTATTTTGATCAATGGTGCGGCCGGAAACAAACTCACCCTCAATCACGGCCTTTTTGTAGGTTCCCTGAGTATATTCAGACGGAAACTCATCAATGCGTTTCACGATCACTGTAGAAGGCTCAATGTCATAACGAACGGCAAAATCCGTAGCGTATTGCGTAACCTGATCCTCCTTAGGGCCAACGGTCTTTTTAACGTAGTCAAAATCCAGCCACTGGTCGGCCTCTAAAGGGACATCAAGGGATTCGGTAACCTTGCCGAAATGGACCTTTAAGGGCTCTTGGCTTAAATCCACCGCACGGGCCAGCATTTCTCCTAAATCAGAACCAAACACCTTGGGGGTAACGCGCTCGTAACGGGCGCGGTAAACCTTTTTGTCATCCAAGTTATAAATGCCGTCCAAAATAGAGTCAGCAATGCGTTCCACCTCGCCTTCCACCAGTCGGCGCCCGGGACGCGCTTCCTGGATAGCCCACCCCTTATCTATAGACCACATCAATCGAGCGTCTAACGTGGGATACTCACCTTTTAAGAACTCCTTGGCAATAACGGTTTGAACGTAAATCCGATTCGCCTTCAAAACGGGTTCAATGAAACGCTTGGAAAGTGGATCGGACAAGGCCTGAGCTTTTAGCCAAAGGGACCGGCCCGCCTTAAACAAAGCGTCCACGGTTTTTTCCGCATCGAACTCCAACCCCAAATCCGCGGGAGAAAAACGATACTGCACGCCCTGCAAATCAGTGATTTCAATTTCCTGTGCGGCAAGAGCCTTAACCCGATCGCTGACAATAGGAAAAACCTCCTCACGCGTCATCCCCTCTACCAACTGTCCTTCGAAGTAAACGTTCTGGGCGATAAAGCGGCCGGAATAAACATAGAGGGCTCCAAAGCCAAGCATGAAGATCATGCTGCAAATCGCAAAGATTTTCTTGGTGTAATCGCGCCACGTAGAGCCATGAAATCGTGAAAATGGGACAGAGTGCATAGCGGTGAATTTGTTTTTATTTTAGGTGTTTAGGTGTTACGACACACTTTCTATTTGTGGTCAAATGACGTTTGGTCAATACTTAATTATACATTAAACTTAATAACAAGTCAATAATATTATATAATGTAATATATGGAAAAAGGCCCTCAAATTGATAGAAAAGGACCTAAATAAGCCAAAAACCACTAAAACGCCTTATCCAAATTTTCCCGCACCACTTCCCCGCTGGTATTATCCCAAATCACATCAGCGTACCTTAAATAAAGACTGCGGCGCTCCCGCCACACCTGTGACAACTCGTAAACCGGGTCATGACCGGAAAGCGAAGGGCGATCCCCTTTCTTGGCAAGTCGCGCCGCCAAAACCGAAGGATCGACAAAGACAAACACGTTCACCCCGTTCTTTTTAAGGGCCTTCATGTTGGCCGGACTAGTCACCACTCCCCCACCCGTGGCAATCACTAAAGGTTTGCGATTTTTGCCATTCAGAGCGCCGGCGAAGAATGAACAAATTTTTTGTTCAATCTTTCGGAAATACGCCCAGCCATGCCGGCGCACAATCTCAGCCACTTTCATCCCCTGGTCCTTTTCAATCTCCCGATCTAAATCCACAAACCGGCGCCCCAAAAACTTGGCGATTCGCTGGCCCAAATGGGTCTTGCCGCTGCA
>JAZDJE010000050.1:0-4181 GCA_043804325.1 Candidatus Peregrinibacteria bacterium | reverse complement strand
TTCAAAAGCCAATATGTTCAATGCGTACTTGGCGAACCAGACTAAAAACATGTTGATGACCAGCGTGAAAAGCCCCGCGGTGACAAAAACAATGGGCAAGGACAAGATTTTGACAATGGGTTTCACAAAGCCGTTCAAGATGCCGAACAGGATGGCGGCAATGAGGTACCCCTTCCAGGAACCGGTGACCATAAAATCCCCCTGCAATAGCAAAAAGGTCACATACAGTGCCCCCAGGTTGCCCAAAATGTGCAAAATGCACTTTTTAATCATGGATTTATTGTAACGGTTTGGTTATGAGAATTCAAGTTTTTGAGGGGATTCCTCATCCTCGCTGTGCTCATCTTTGGAATGACTTACCGTTTCACTTTAATGGTCACGCCTTCGAATTCCGTGGATTCGTCGGGGTTTTTGATGTCGGCTTCTAAGGACGTGGCCAGGGTTTCTGATTTGATGGTGTCGCCGAATTTTTCGAGGAGGCTTTTGTCCGCGCCTTTGAGGGACACGGTGATGCGGTCGTCGACTTTGTAGTCGGCTTTTTTGCGCAATTCTTGGATTTGGCGCACCAGGTCGCGGGCTTTTCCCTCGAGTTCCAATTCCGGCGTTATTTCCGTGTCCAGGGCGATCAGAATCCCCTCGGCGGACTCCACGTCGAAGTCGCCCTTGGGCTCGTAGTCGATGCTGACTTCTTCCGGCGTGAGCGTATAGCGTTGGAGCGTTTCCTCTTGGCCAATACTGACCACCACGTTGCCATGGTAGTCCATTTCAAAGTCCCCGTTTTTGCAGGCCAAAATGATTTGCTGGACGGCGGCGCCGTATTTGGGGCCCAGCACCTGGGCGTTGGGCCGCGCGATTTGGACGGCAAACTGGCTGGGGTCGTCCACAAAATTGATTTCTTTGACGTTCAGCTCTTCTTTAATGGTTTCAATTTGGTCGGCAAGCAGCGCGTGATCAGCGGGATCGGCCAGCACCACGTCCACTTTGGCGAGGGGTTGGCGCACCTTAATTACCTTTTTGGCCCGTGCTGCCAGCCCCAGGCTGACGATCGTCTTGGCCAGGTGAATTTCGTGGATCAGGGTTTCGTCGTACACCTTTTCGTCGGGTTTGGGGTAGCGCGTTAAATGCACGGATTCTTCGCCAGTCAAGTTTTGGTAAATGGCGTCCGTCATGAAGGGCATGAAGGGGGCCAGCACTTGGCATAATTTGGTCAGCACTTTATACAGCGTGGAATAGGCATGGTTTTTGTCCGCGTCGTCTTCGCTTTTCCAAAAGCGCCGGCGGGAGCGCCGGATGTACCAATTGGTCAGGTCATCCACGAATTTATAAACGCTCGTGCTGGCCTTTTGCAGGTCGTACACGTTGAAGTACTCGATTTGGGCGGCGATGAGCTGGTTGAGCTCTGCCGTGATCCAGTTGTCCAGCTTGTTGGGGGAATTTTTTTCGCTTTTTTTCACGTCCCATTGGTCGATGTTGGCGTAGGTGACAAAGAAGCTGTAGGCGTTCCAAAGGGGGATCAGCATCGCGCGCATGACCTGTTCCACGCCACGTTCGGAAAACCGCATGTCCGTAGCCTGGACCACGGGAGAATTCAAGAGGTAAAAACGCAAGGCGTCCGCCCCGTACGTATCCATGATGTGATGCGGGTCGGGGTAGTTTTTGAGGCGCTTGCTCATCTTCCGCCCGTCTTCCGCCAGGACAATGCCGTTGACGATGACGTTTTTGAAGGCGGGTTTGCCAAATAGGCCGTTGGAAAGCACGTGCAACACGTAAAACCAGCAGCGCGTGTGGTCCACGCCTTCGGCGATGTAGTCGGCGGGAAAGGTACTTTCGAATTTGTCCTTATTTTCGAATGGGTAATGCCATTGGCCGTAGGGCATGGCGCCGGATTCCATCCAACAGTCGAACACGTCGGGGATGCGCTTGTATGTCTTTCCGTCTTTTTTGATTTCCACTTCGTCGACAAATTCCTTGTGCAGGTCAGAAAGTTTTTTGCCGGAAAGTTTATGGAGCTCTTCAATAGAGCCGACGATGATCAGGTCATTCGGATTTTCCTCATTCCTCCAAATGGGGATGGGGGTGCCCCAGTAACGCCCGCGGGAAATGGACCAGTCCTTGGCCGCGGCCACCCATTTGCCAAAACGGCCTTCTTTGATGTGGGCGGGGGACCAATGGATGCCTTGGTTGGTTTCAAGCATTTTGTCGCGCAATTGGCTGGCCGCAATGAACCAACTTTCCGTGGCGTAATTGAGCAGCGGCGTGTCGCAGCGCCAGCAGTGAGGGTAGCTATGGGTGTAGCTGCCGGACCAGAAATGCAGGTCTTTTTTTTTGAGGTAGGCGATGACGGCAGGGTCTTGCTTTTTGCAGTCCTTGCCGGCAAAGTCCTTGACCTCCTTTTTAAACGTGCCGTCCATGCTGACGTGCTGGACAAAGGGGAGCTGGTGGTCCAGGCTCGCCTGCATGTCGTCCTCCCCAAAAGCGGGGGCAATGTGGACGACGCCCGTCCCTTCTTCCGTGCTGACAAAGTCCGCCAGGATGACCTGGTAGGCGTTTTCCATATGGGGGAGGCCGCTATTTTCAAAATAGGGGAATAAGGGCGCGTAGCGCTTGCCCGCGAGTTTTTTGCCTTTGAAGGTTTCCTGCACTTCGGTGTTCGCCAGTTCTTTTTTATACGTGCCTTGCTCGTAAATGTCTTTGGCCAAAATGTAGGATTCCTTTTTCTCCTCATCGCAGACTTTGACGTAGTCAATGCCTGCCCCTACCGCTAGCGCCACGTTTCCCGGGAGGGTCCAAGGGGTAGTGGTCCAGGCCAGGATGAACGTTCCCGGTTCGTCCACCAGCTCGAATTTGGCGGTGACGGTTTGGTCGGTCACGTCCGTGTATCCCTGCCCCACCTCAAAATTGCTCAGCGGCGTCTCGCAACGGGGACAGATGTGGATACTGCGGCGGCCTTCGTATACCAGTCCCTTGTCGTACAAACTTTTAAACACCCACCACACCGATTCCATGAAGGGGGTGTCCATGGTTTTGTAGTCGTTTTCCATGTCGATCCACCGGCCCATGCGCGGCACGGTGATTTTCCACTCCTTTTCGTACTTTAGCACCGAGGCCTTGCAGGCGGCATTGAATTTGGCCACGCCCATGCGCTCGATGTCCTTTTTGGACTTCAATTTGAGATCTTTTTCAATCAGGTTTTCGATGGGCAGCCCGTGGCAATCCCAGCCCCATTTGCGCTCAATGCGGTACCCCTGCATGGTCCAGTAGCGCGGGACCACGTCTTTTAGCGTTCCCGCCAGTAGGTGGCCGTAATGGGGCAGGCCCGTGGCGAATGGCGGGCCGTCGTAAAACACGTAGTCTTTCGGGTTTTTTTCGCCGGCTGGACGCTCGACCGATTTTTCGAAGATTTCATTTTTCTTCCAGTACTTCACCAGTTTTTCTTCCATTTCCGGGAAGGACTGTTTGGGGTCGACACTTTCGAACATTTTTTTAAAGATTAAATAAAATAAAGCGCTCAGATAAACTGGACGCCTCGGATCCGTAGCTCGCTTTGCTCGTACGGATAGATACCACCTAGGCCTGTACTCGATTTTATTTTGATGACGGTCGCCTGTGGCGGCCGGGCGGGTCTACTGGTCTTTTGACGTTCTTCCGCCAGCTTGTCCGGTGATGGCCGGACTCGAACACTTTTAAATCACTTTTCTTTAGCCAGTTTAGCTTGGTTAAGCGGAAAGTCAAGCGGCTCGTTACGCGGCTTCTTCCACTGCTTTTGAGGCGAAGGTATCCGCGGCTTTTTTAATAAGTTCGTCGATAAGCGCTTCGCTGCTGTTTATGGGCGGGGCGATGCGCAGTACGCGGTTGTCTACGCCCCCTTTGCCGCATACCCAGCCGTCCAGGGGCGCTTGTTTTAATACTGCCTTGACCCGTTCTTCCGTGTCCAGCAAGACTGCGAACATCAGCCCGCGTCCGTGGGTGGAGAAATCGATTAGGGATTTGGGGCGGACTATTGTTTCAAAGCCTTCCTGTAACTGCTGTCCCCGCGCGGCGGCGTTGGCGGTCCAGTTGTCCCTTTCGGCCATTTGAACCACCGTTCCCATAGCGGCCAGGTCCTCCAGTTCCTCGGCGAAAGTATGATAGGTCATTCCGTCTAATGTACCTTTGGCTGCAACGTCATTCCTTAAAAATAC
>JAZDJE010000049.1:0-2298 GCA_043804325.1 Candidatus Peregrinibacteria bacterium | reverse complement strand
CATTGTCGGTTCTCAAGTCTGCCAGCGCGTCATCTATCCCTGCCAATTCTCGCCCGGGGCTTTGCGTATTTGTCGCCCAGTCTGACTTATCCTCCATCGGAACCCCGATTCGTGAATCATCATCGGAGTGTAAAAGTACAGGCGAAACTTCCCCTCCTCCGGCCGCATCGTCCGATGGTGCGCTGAAATAGTTCGTGGCGTGAAAGTCGTCGGCCAGAACATCTCCTAAATCTTGCAAGCCGGAATCGCCGGACGGGGCAACCGCCAGCCTCTCCTCTACGATTGCCGTATCTTCGATAGATGTCTCCCCGTCATCACCTTGCCCTGCGGCCGTCTCTAGCGCGTCTGAAGTATCTATCGGGGGAGTCGTGTCAAAAGGGTCTATAGAGGTAGTGGCAGCAGGTGCCTCAATCCCACAGGCTTGCAACGTAGCATCTAAATCTTCATTCACGGGTTGTGGTTGCACGGGTGCCGGAGCCTCAAATGGCGCCTCAATAACTGGTTCGCTTGGCTTGCCTGGAGCTTGCGCCTTGGGCTGTCGTTCTCCGATTTTACCCGAGAGCACGCTGGCTACTAACTTGTCTCGCTGTTCCTGGGTCAAAGGGGCTTCCGCGAAAAGGGGAGCCCTTTCGTACACTGTACCTTCAAACAAGTCGTCGTATTCGGGTTTATTGATGAACAGCCTGTTTACTGCCGAAGCAAACTTCACCAAAAATGTTTTAAAAGCTTCCACATCGTCCGTGCGCGCGCTTCTTTCCCTCAGGAAAATGCCGCTCATCACTTCACCGGACGCATTGGTATGGAAAGAATCGAGAATAGTCTTAAAGGTCGCCCGGAAATCAATAATGCCGGAACCTTTTTCCAACGTAGCAACCGTTTCCATGGCTACCTTGTCATCATGGAGAGCGCTCAGGCGTTCCAGCACGATGCGCGCGGAACCGACCGCGGTATCGGGCGCGGCTTCGCTTACTTCCTTGACCATTTTCATGCGAAGCGCTATCTGTTGCCGCTTTTGTTCGCGCGCTTGGGGATAATCTTTAAACCGTGGCTTGTCGGACATGGGAGTTGAAATGATTTAATAAAGGGGGCTATTTTAGAATAAGTGCTTTTTCTTGTCAATAGCCAGATTGTTGCAGGCTTGATAGTTGTGTTTTTGCAAATTTAATCTGTTTTTTCCAGTTCTCTTGTCGCTGTTCCGTGATGGGAGCGGACGATCCATTTTTGGTCATGGCCGCCGCGACATAATGTTGCTCCATGGTTTCCACAGTCATTGCCGCCACGCGCGCGAACATCTCTTTAGCTTCAGGGATTTTTCCAAGTTTTTTAAGCAAAAGGGCGCCAAGTAAAAGGGCGTCGGCGTGTTCAGGATCTATACTCGCCGCAACGCGACAATATTCCACTGCTTTTTTTGGATCTGATTTCATTAAATACCAGCCGGTATTGTAAGCCCTTTCGGCGGCACCAAAATCCACTTCTGCTGCGGTTTCAGCTTGCTCTTCGTCAGGCATGGGTGGCGGTGGCGGTGTCTCATCTGATGGCGCTTTTTCCTGCGATTCAGGTTCTGTTTCGGGGGCGGGCTGCGGCGCTGCTTGGGGCCTCGGGATCATAACTGGCTGTACAGGCGCAAGCGCAGGTTTTGCTGATTCAGGTTTCTTAACCGGCGCGACAGGACGATTCCTATCTAGATTCATTCCTTTCAGGAAATCGTGCTGTGGCCATTGACAATGCCGTCCAAATAAGTTTCGTA
The DNA here is from genome assembly GCA_043804325.1 of Candidatus Peregrinibacteria bacterium. Taxonomy (GTDB): domain Bacteria; phylum Patescibacteriota; class Gracilibacteria; order UM-FILTER-43-11; family UM-FILTER-43-11; genus JAZDJE01. The sequence continues at coordinate 551 of JAZDJE010000049.1, read as the reverse complement.
GGATCATCAATTGCTTGTTATCGTCCCTCATCGCCTTTTTTGCCTTTACTTCCCTAAAAACTTTTACCATGTCATCCATGTCACCCATATGGAAGAAAGAATCTTCCCCCTTCACAAAAGCCCTGCATCTTTTCGCGAATTCTGCCAGCCAGTCTGTTATGGAAAGTTCCATTGTGTCTTTATCCAATGATCCGCCTTGGAAAATTTTATAGAAAAGGAATGCTTCCACACTGCTTAAGTTGTCATAATTATTAGGAAAACAGTGCGCGATCACGGGCGCGGTCCATTCAGGATTAATACTAAAAATGGCTTCCAGTACGGTCAAAATCTGTTTTCGTTGTATGCCCAGCGCTTCCAAAAGCCGGTCATCCATTTTTAAAGCGTTGTGGGAGAATTTCAAACCCCTTATATAGGTTTGTAGTTCCTGATTTTTTGCAATGGCTTCCGTAAAAGCGGATGGCACAACATTTGCCGCCGTTTCACTAGCGGCTTTGGCTGGAAGTTTGGCTGTGGTGGTGGTAGCAGACTTTCCTCCTGGAGCGGAAACAACC
>JAZDJE010000048.1:0-4881 GCA_043804325.1 Candidatus Peregrinibacteria bacterium | reverse complement strand
GGTTGTGCAAAAATCAATGCCCCATTGGCGGAATTTGTCCTGGCTTTTGTCGAAAACAGGGTGTTTTTGGACAAATTCCCTCAGGCTTTTGAGTTTTTCCTCATTTTCCAGGGCTTCGCGAATAGCCCCTAAATACTTAAGGGCTTCTTTACTTAATTTGCTTTCTACGCCACTTCTGACGGCTTCCCGTCTCTCTGCCGGCTTTGCGGTTTCTGATCCTCTTTTTTCTGCCGGCTCCGCCTCTTTTGCAGGAGATGTTGCAGGACGCTCCGGTGGCGCGCTCTCTCTGCGGCTTTTGGGAGTTTCCCGGCGACTTGAATCCGATCCGCCACTTCTACCTATTTCACTAACAAAGTCACTCATTTCTTTTTATTTTTAGTGTATAAATATCTGTTTATTATAGCATACTTAGAGTGGAAAAGCAAACCCCGACGTAAAGTCGGGGTGCGGACAAGCCCTTATTGCAATGGGGGGTTTTCCTCTCTATAATGGGAGCATGATTGAACGGGAAAAACGCATTATTTCACCGAAAGCGGGGAATGGGGATGGGCCGGCGCTGGATTTAGCGCTCCGTCCTAAAACTTTGGAGGAATATGTGGGCCAGGAGGACATTAAAATGAACCTGCGCGTGGCGCTTCAGGCGTCCAAAAAACGCCAGGAGGCCATGGAACATATTTTGCTTTACGGCCCGCCGGGACTGGGAAAAACCACCCTGGCCAACATTGTGGCACGGGAAATGAGGGTGAACCTTAAGACCACGTCCGGGCCGGCGGTTGAAAAGCAAGGGGATTTGGCTTCCATTTTGACCAACTTAAAGCCAAATGACGTCTTGTTCATCGATGAAATCCATCGCCTCAAGACCCAAATTGAAGAGGTGCTTTATAGCGCTATGGAGGATTATGCGCTGGACATCATCATCGGTAAGGGGCCGGGGGGGCGGTCCATGCGCCTGGACTTGCCGCCCTTTACGCTCATTGGGGCCACTACAAAGGTGGGGACGCTTTCGGCGCCGCTGCGGGACCGGTTTGGGCACGTGTATAAGCTGGATTTTTATACCGAGGAGGAAATGGAAAAAATCGTGAAGCGTTCGGCCAGGCTGTTAGCGGTAAAAATAGACGACGATGCGGCCCGGGAGGTCGCCCGCTGCTCACGCAAGACGCCCCGCATTGCCAACCGGATGCTCAAGCGGATCCGGGACTTTGCAACGGTGGAAAACCAAGCTACAATAAGCCTCTCCTTTACCAAACAATGCCTCCGGAAGCTGGGCGTGGATGTGTTGGGATTGGATAAGACCGACCGGCATATCCTGATCACCATTATTGAGAAGTTCAACGGCGGGCCAGTGGGGCTGAATGCCCTGGCTGCGGCCACGGCGGAGGAAATGGAAACCATTGAGGATTGGTACGAACCGTATCTCCTGCAAATCGGCTTTCTGGACCGGACGCGCCAGGGGCGAATGGTGACGCAGAACGCCTATTCCCATTTGGAAATGGCGATGCCGGAAGGGCAAAAAGAACTATTTTAATTTATGGACCATCTCGAAGAGATTAAATCCAAGCTCAGCATTGAGGAGCTTGTCGGTGGCTATGTCCAGCTCAAAAAAGCGGGGCGGAATTTAAAGGGCTTATGCCCTTTTCACAACGAAAAGACCCCTAGTTTTATGGTGAGCCCGGAAAAGGAGATCGCGTATTGTTTTGGGTGCCAACAAGGAGGGGATATTTTTAAGTTCACCCAGTTGGTGGAGAACTGTGATTTTGGGGAAGCGGTCAAAATTTTGGCCGAGCGCACGGGGGTGTCTCTCCCCCGCTCGCTCCCCCGGACGCACAACAAGCGCCTCCAGGTCATTGAAATGAATCGCATGGCAGTGAATTTTTTTAGGGAACAATTGGACAAACACCAGGGGCAAAAGGACTATTTTTTAAAGCGCGGACTCAAGGAAAAAACGATCCGCGATTTTGAATTGGGTTATGCGCCTGATTCTTTTACGGCGCTTAAAGACCATTTGGCCAAAAGCGATTTTTCCGAAATGGATTTGATTGAAGCGGGCCTTTTAAACCAACGGTCGCTGGCGGACAGGAGTTCTTATGACCGCTTCCGCAACCGCTTGATCTTCCCTATTTTTGACCATCAGGATAACCCCATAGGGTTTGGGGGGCGGATCATGGAGGAAGGAGAGCCCAAATATCTGAACAGTCCGGACACTCCCGCCTATAACAAAAGCACCGTGCTTTACGGCCTCAATTGGGCCAAGGATTCCATTAAAAAGAAAGATATGGCGATTTTTGTGGAGGGCTATATGGATGTGATTGCCGCCCATCAGGCCGGCACGACCCATGTGGTCGCCACTTCCGGGACGGCCCTGACGCCCCAACAGCTCAAGCTCATTAAGCGCTACACCAAAAACATCGCGTTTTCCTTTGACCAGGATTCGGCAGGAATGGAGGCCACGCTGCGGGCCATTGCGTTGGCCCAACTGGCGGGAGAGCTCAATATTCACATCATCGCGATTCCCAGTGGCAAGGACCCGGACGAATGCATCCAAAGCGACTTGAAAGCCTGGAAAAAAGCTGTAGAATCGCCGATTTCCGCCATGGATTTTTACTTCGACTACGCCAAGCGCCAGTTTAATCCGGAACTATTGCCAGGAAAAAAGGGCATGATGACTTTTTTGATGCCCCTCATCAAGCAATATCCCACGGAAGTCGAACAGGGGCATTATTTGGAGCGATTGGCCCTGGAGCTTAAAACGGATGTCCGCCTGCTCTGGAATGACCTTAAAAAAGTTAAAACCATTTCCGCTCCTTCTTTGGAGCCCTTGGCCGATGAGTCCGCTTCTAATAAGTCTTTTAGCCGTGAAATGTTTTTGCTCGGTTTTATTTTTTACTATCCCGAATTGTATCCCTCGGTCCTTGAAAATCTGATCGACGCGATTCCGTTCAAGTCCAGTGTAGAAAGGTTTTACAACGCCTGTAAAATCGTGTATAAGCAAGGGAGCACAATGGATATTGAGGCGGTTAAAGGGCAACTGGAACCGGAAGATGGAGAAAAGATGGACATTTACCGGTTGCTTATTGATGAGTATTATCCGGATTTCTCGCCCCAGGCCGCTGAACGTGAAATGCGCAGCCTCATCCGCTCCATCAACCGGGATAACCTGTATAAGGCCCAAAAGGAATGTGAGTTTAAAATCCGCGCCGCCGTAAGCCGGGAAGACAAGAATTTGTTCCTGAACCAGTATAACGAAATTCTAAAATTGACTTCTAAAATCTAACCGATTTCTCGTTACTATGGCCAAGAAAATCCAGAAAAAATTTATCGCGCAGCCCGATGAGGAGACCCTTGCCAAGTATCCCAAGGCCATCCGTGGGCTCATTCAAAAAGGCCGCGAACAGCGGTTTGTCACCCATCAAGAGCTTTTGAGGGCCATGCCGGAAATTGAGGATAACGTGATTTTGTTGGACGAAATTTACACCCTGTTCATGGAATTGGGCATTGAAGTTATCGATGTGAAGAATGAAATGATTTGGGGCAAGCAACAGAAAAAGAGCAACGATACGATGTTCGGTTTCGACGAAGAAGATTTGGATTTATCTAATATTGATGAGTACCTGGAAGAGGAAGCGGACGATGAATTACCGGAGGGGGACGATGATAAAAAAACCGATAAAGACGATAAAGAAGAAAAAGAGGAAGAACCACCAGAAAAAGTCAAAAAACAGACCAATTTGAAGGAAATCGCCAACGACTCGGTCCGCATGTACCTGAGCGAGATCGGCCGCGTGGAGCTTTTAACGGCGGACGAGGAAATCAAGCTGGCCAAGCGCATTGCCCGGGGCGATGCGGTGGCCAAGCAAAAGTTGGCGGAAGCGAATTTGAGGCTAGTGGTTTCCATCGCCAAAAAGTATATTGGACGCGGCCTTTCCTTCCTCGATCTGATTCAGGAAGGGAATATCGGCTTGTTCCGCGCGGTGGAAAAATTTGACCCCAAACGCGGTTTCAAGTTTTCCACCTACGCCACGTGGTGGATCCGCCAAGCCATTACCCGCGCCATTGCGGACCAGGCCCGCACCATCCGCATCCCCGTGCACATGGTGGAAACCATCAATAAGCTCACCCACACGCAGCGCCGCCTGCTCCAGGAATTGGGCCGTGAGCCCACCGTGGATGAATTGGCGTCGGAAATGGATATGGACATTAAAAAGGTCCGCCATATCCTCAAGATTTCCCAAGACATTATTTCGCTGGAAGCCCCGGTGGGCGCGGAAGAGGACAGCAAGCTCGGTGACTTTATCGAAGACGATGAGGCCATCAGCCCCAGTGACGCCACCAACCGCCAGATCATGAAGGAGAACATCCGGTATATGCTCCAATATTTGACTCCGCGCGAGCAAAAGATCATCCGCATGCGGTTTGGTTTGGATGATGGCATTGGCCATACTTTGGAGGAAGTGGGTAAGGAATTTGGCGTCACGCGGGAGCGCATCCGCCAAATTGAGGCCAAGATCCTCCAAAAACTTCGGGACCATCCCACCAGCGTTAAAATCAAAGAATACCTTTAGGAAATTTTAAATCTTAAATCATTAAATTTTAAATATGTCTGACGATATTACTGTTGTCCCTAGCGATGGAGATAAGGCCGTTCTGCTGACCAGGTCCGGTTTGGAAAAACTCAAAGAAGAACTCCAGCACTTTAAGGAGGTGCGCCGAAAAGAAGTGGCGCAACGCTTGAAAGAAGCCATTGCCTATGGAGACCTTTCCGAAAATTCCGAATATGAGGAGGCCAAAAACGAGCAGGCCTTTGTGGAAGGGCGCATCATCGAGCTGGAGAAAATGATCAAGAACGCCCAAATCATTACGGACGATAAAAAAAGCGCCCAAACC
>JAZDJE010000047.1:0-7380 GCA_043804325.1 Candidatus Peregrinibacteria bacterium | reverse complement strand
GGCCATGGCAGTTCCGGCCACCAACATTGACCTTAAAGGTTTTGAGCCGTACCGTCTGATTTATCCCCCTTTAACTTTCTTTTATGCCCAACCAAATCCAACTTATTATTCAAGGCATGCATTGTGTTTCATGCGCGGCTATTATTGAAAAAAAATTAAAGGAAATGCCTGGCGTCCAAGAAGCCCATGTGAATTTTGCTTCAGAGAAAGCCCTGGTGAAATTCAATGACGGAATGGTTTCCATCCATGAACTAATCCAGGCGGTTTCCAAGGCCGGTTATACCGCTAACGCGATGGACACAAAAAACCCGGAAGCGGAACGCGAACGCAAACGCAAAGAAACCAAGGCCATCCTTAAAAAATTCATTTGGAGCCTGGCCCTTAGCCTGCCCATGCTGTATTTCATGTTCTTGGATTTCTTTTCCTTTCTTCCGGCCCGCGAAACCCTGATGCCGTGGATCGGAATTATTTCCCTCATTTTGACGATCCCGGTGCAATTCATCATCGGCGCGGGATTTTATAAGGGCATGTGGTCCAGCCTGCGGATGAAAACCTTTAATATGGACAGCCTGATCGCCATTGGCACAAGCACGGCTTTCTTTTACAGCTTGGCGCAATACGCCATCTATGTGTTCAAAAACAATAGCCTGATCGGTCTTTCCGGAGAAAAAATCCCAGAATTGTATTTTGAAACCGCGGCTTTCCTGATTACCTTTGTGGTCCTGGGCAAATGGCTGGAAGCCAAAGCCAAAGGCGAAACTTCCGATGCCATTAAAAAACTGATGGGACTCCAAGCCAAAACCGCGCGCGTGGTTAAAAATGGAATCGCATTGGACATTCCTATTGAACAAGTGGTTGTCGGCGACATCATTGTGGTGCGCCCCGGCGAAAAAATACCCGTCGACGGCGTGATCACCAAAGGGCAGTCCGCTGTGGATGAGTCCATGCTGACCGGCGAAAGCATTCCGGTTGAAAAAAATGTGGGTGACAGCGTCATAGGAGCCACTTTGAATAAACACGGCAGTTTTGAATTCCGCGCCACCAAAGTGGGCAGTGAAACGGCCCTGGCACAGATCATTCGTTTAATTGAAGAAGCACAAGGTTCTAAAGCTCCCATTCAGGCTTTTGCGGACAAAATTGCCTCTTACTTTGTGCCGATTGTGATCGGTTTGGCCGTGCTGACGCTTATCCTTTGGTACTTTGTCTTTGGGGCGAGTTTGACCTTTAGCCTCATGGCCTTTACGGCCGTCATTGTGATCGCCTGCCCTTGCGCTTTGGGCCTTGCCACCCCCACGGCCATCATGGTGGGCACGGGCAAAGGCGCTCAATATGGCGTACTAATCAAAGGAGGCGAGCCCCTCGAAGAAGCGTGTAAAATCAACGCGATGGTATTCGACAAAACCGGCACACTCACGCGCGGCAAACCCGAGGTGACTGATGTGGTCGATTTTGGTGAAACCGATCAAGAGGGCGTGATGCGTATCGCCGCCAGCCTGGAAAAGCTTTCGGAGCACTCGTTGGCCGAAGCCATTGTGACTCATGCTGAAGAAAACGGCATTGTTTTCAGTGAAGTCGCTGATTTTCGCGCTATTCCCGGCCATGGTGTGCAGGGGGTGATCGATGGTAAAAAGTACTTTTTGGGCAATCTTAAAATGATGACCGATGTGGCGGGCATCCCTTATGAAAAAGCGGAGAAAAAGCTGCACCGACTCGAACAGGCCGGCAAAACCGCTATGCTGTTAGCGAGCGAGAGGGGGATTATGGGGATTGTTGCTGTCGCCGATACGTTGAAGGAAAATGCTTTGGAGGCCGTGCGCGAACTGCAGAAGCGCGGCATAGAAGTGTACATGCTCACGGGCGATAACCGCCGGACCGCCGAAGCCATTGCCGCTCAGGCCGGTATTAAACATGTGTTGGCGGAAGTATTGCCGGAAGACAAAGCCAATGAAGTGAAAAAACTCCAGGACGCGGGCTTTAAAGTAGCCATGGTGGGCGATGGCATCAACGATGCCCCTGCCCTCGCGCAGGCCGATCTTGGCATTGCCATGGGCTCAGGCACGGACGTGGCCATGGAATCCGGCGGCATCGTGATCATTAAAAACGATTTGCGCGATGTGCTCACGGCTATTCAGCTGAGCCGTGAAACCGTGAACAAAATCAAGCAGAACATGTTCTTTGCCCTGTTTTACAATGTCATTGGCATTCCCATCGCCGCCCGTGTTTTTGCAGTCTGGGGACTGATTTTAAAACCCGAATTGGCAGGCCTGGCCATGGCGCTTAGTTCCATTTCCGTTGTGAGCAATTCATTGTTACTTAAAAGATTCCGCCCCGGAAAGCGCAACGTCCTTTCCATACTCGCCCCCCTCATGATGACGATCTTTTTCTTATTCCTTTTCTTTGAATTTGCCCGAGTGAGCAGTGATTAGTTTCTTTCCGCTAAACACAAAAAACTCTTCAGGTATTTGGATTCGGGAAAATTCAGCGCCACGGGGTGGTCCGCGCTTTGTCCGTACTCCCCCAGCACGCGGAGCGTCATGTTATTTTGAACAGCCGCGCGGTGCAGGATCATGCGGAATTCGTCGACCGGTAAATGATGCGAACAGCTGGAAGTCACAAAAATACCCTGGTCTTTCACCAGTCTCATGGCGGCGCGATTGAGGAAGTGATACGCCTTTTTGCCATTTTCGCTATCCGACCGGTTTTTGATGATCGCGGGAGGATCCAGAATCACCATGCTGTATTCGGGGGAGTGGATGGGGCGCGCGGTCCATGCAAAAGCATCCGCCTTTTCCGTGCTGATGGAAGCTACCGGCAGTTTATTCAGTTTGGCGTTTTTTTTGCAGCCTTCCAGCGCCCATTCAGAGCTGTCGATGTTGTGAACGGACTTGGCGCCGCACTTCAGCGCCACCACCGAAGCCGCCCCCGTGTATGAAAAAAGGTTCAAAACGGTTTTGCCCTTCGCCCAATTGCCCAGGGCCGCCCGAAGGTCTTTTTGGTCCAGAAAAAATCCCGTTTTTTGCCCATTCAGGGGATCGGAAAAAAAGGAGTAACCGTTTTCTTTGAAAACGATCGGTTTGCTTAATTCTCCCCATAAAATACCCGCGTTTTGGGGGAGCCCTTCTTCGCTACGCACCGGCAAGTCGCTTTTTTCCACAATGGCCGTTGGGGAAAATAATTTGCGAAGGACTTCAACAACCATGGGTTTGAGGAGTTCCATGCCCATGGTGGAAATCTGGAGCACCAATACATCTTCATATTTGTCCACGATCAACCCGGGAAGGCCGTCGGATTCGGCAAAACAAAGCCGGTAACCGGACGTCTTTCTGCCATATTTCCATAATTTTCGATAAGCAAAAGCCTGCCGGATTTTATCGGTAAGCCATGAGCGGTTTATGACCGCATCTTTAAAATCAAATACGCGCACGGCGATCATGGAATGTTCGGAATAAGTGCCCGTGCCCATCACGCGCCCTTCAAAATCGGCGACGCGGACAAGAGACCCATTGGGGAGGTTTTCCGCGGAGGATTCCAGGGCGCCGGAAAATACCCACGGATGATGGTATTTTAACGTGATCTCTTTGCCTTTTTTCAATTTCAATGTCGGGTACTGGTTTTCCATTGTGTGACGGTGATTATATAATTTTGTAAATATTTAGCAATAAGAAACGCACAAAGATCTGGCGCGTAATGCTTAATAGTGAGATGGCTTTTATAGATAAAAAATGGTAAAATATATAGATAAAAAATTATGGAAAACCTTTCAATCGTCTATTATCAGCAAGCCCCGGAAGAAATCTTTAAGGCTCTTAACACCCAAAGGGAGGGGCTAAGCGACTTGGAGGTGAAGAATCGTTTGGGAATGTACGGTCCCAACAAGCTGGTCGAAATCGGAAGGGAATCGCTTTTCATAAAAGTCCTTCGCCAGCTCAAGGATTTGATGGTTCTCGTTTTGATTGTGGCGGGTTTTCTGTCCGTCTACATGGCCGATTATAACAGCGCAATCGTCCTCTTTTTGATTGTCGTAATCAACGCCTGCATAGGTTTTTTCCAAGAATACAAGGCCGAAAAGATCATGAATGCCCTCCGCATGATGATCCGCCCCAAGGCTAAGGCCATCCGAAAGGGGCAGGAGGTGGAGGTAAAAAGCGATGAACTGGTTCCGGGCGACATTGTAAAGTTAGAAGAAGGCGATGCGATTCCAGCGGACATCCGCATTTTTGAGCACCATAAACTTTCCACCAATGACTTTGCCTTAACAGGCGAATCGAACCCTACCCGAAAGTTCGCCCATGCCATCCCGGGAATTGTTTCATTGGGTGACCGCAACAATATCGCCTTCATGGGAACCACTGTAGCCACGGGCAATGGTCTGGGGGTGGTAGTCGGAACCGGAATGTCTACCGAGATCGGTCGGATCGCCCACTTGAGCCAAACCACTAAAACGGAACTTTCACCTTTGCAAAGGGAGCTCAACAACGTGGCATGGAGGCTGACACTCATCACCATTGTCATCGCCGCCATCATGCTTCTCATCACATTGGGAGTCCATTTCACTCTCCGTGAGGCGTTCATCTTCGCGGTTGGCATTGCATCGTGTATGGTCCCGCAGGGCCTGCCTTCTGAAGTTTCGGTGGCGCTTTCGCTGGCCGCCAGCCGATTGGCCGCAAAAAAGGCGGTTATTAAAAAACTTTCGGCTGTCGAAACGTTAGGCGCCACCCACATCATCTGCACCGATAAGACAGGTACTTTGACGAAGAACGAGATGACCGTGCAAAAACTTTTAATCGGAGATCGTGAATATAGGGTCACCGGAACCGGCTACGAGCCTAAGGGAAACATTTGCGACAAAAACGGCCGCCTTATCCCTAAAAACGAGGCGGAATCCATGCGGCTTTTCTTCGAAACCGGTGTTTTAGCCTCGAATGCCCGCGTGAGCCCACCCGACAATGATCATCCCAATTGGTATTCGATCGGCGACCCCACCGAAGCAGCCCTGATCACTTTGGGTGAAAAAACGGGGCTTGATCCACAAACGATGGACAAGCAAATGAAAGAGCTCAAGGAATACCCTTTCGACGCGGTTCGAAAACGGATGTCCTCGGTGCGAAGCCGCGCAGGGAAAAGGATTTTGTATGTCAAAGGCGCCCCACAATCCATTTTGGAGCGCTGCGCGAGAATTTGGGACGGCAAAAATATTCGCCCCATCACTGAAAATGACCGTACCCTCATCAAACAGAAAGATGACGAATTCGCCTCTCAGGCTTTACGGAACATTGCCTTTGCCTATCGAAATCTTGATGGTTTCTCCGAGGCAACCACCATGGAGGAGGCCGAAAATAATCTGGTCTTCTTAGGTCTCGCCTCCATGATCGATCCCCCAAGGGATGAGGTAAAAGACGCCATGGAGATGGCGGCCAAGGCGCACATCCGCGTCATCATTGTCACAGGTGACTATGCGCTCACGGCCAAGGCCATCGCCAAAAGGATTAAAATGGGCGGCGCTAAGGCGACAGGGGAGATCGCCGTGGTCACGGGCAAGGAACTGGCTTCGCTCTCGGACATCGCGCTTCTGCAAAAGCTTACCCATGCCAACTTGATCTTCGCGCGCACATCGCCCGAGGACAAACTGCGAATCGTCAACCTCCTCAAAAAGGCGGGTGAGATTGTTGCCGTAACGGGCGACGGCGTTAACGACGCCCCTGCCCTAAAGCGCGCCGATATCGGCGTGGCTATGGGCAAGACCGGCACCGAGGTGGCCAAGGATGCCTCCGAAATCATTTTGCTGGACGACAGTTTCGCCACCTTAGTTTCAGCGGTGAAGGAGGGGCGGACCATTTTCCGCAACATTAGTAAGACCATCCGATCCAACATCACCACGAACACGGGTGAGTTGACTATCGTTCTTCTGAGCCTGGCGGCATTTGCTTTCTTCAACCTGCCTCTGGCCATTCTAACCCTGCAGATTCTTTCCATCGACATGGTGGGGCAGATCTTGCCCCTCACCTTCCTGACTTGGGATCCAGCCCAGAAGGCGATCATGACACAGGCGCCACGAAACCCCGAGGATCATATTTTCAACCGAAAGGCATTCAAAAACATCCTGTGGAGCGGAGGACTCATGGGCCTTATCGCCTATTTAAATTTTTTGTTGCTGTTCACAAGGCACGGCATTCCGATTTTAAGCCTAACTGCTGAAAATCCTTTGTACGCCCGTGCCACCACTCTCACCTATGTGACCTCGGTGGTCCTTTCCTTCATGAACATCCTTTCGAAACGCGTGGGCGACACAGAATCCATTTTTTCCTCCTATCTCTGGTCCAACCGTCGCCTACTCATCGGCTTTGCGATCTCACTCGGGTTCGTGCTGCTACTGGTGTACACAAACGTTGCGAACACCTTTCTGCACATGGCACCGCTTACCGCAGGCGATTGGCTTTTTACAGCGGCGGGTGGATTGATCTACCTAGCGATTTATGAGGCCATGAAAGGATTGAATAGGATCAGAAAATCTTAAGGTAGGGCGACTCACGATATATTTTGTCATACTTTTCTCTTCCGCTGCCGGTTTGCTATGTATCGTGCAATGGCCTCTTTGGTGGTCACCCAGTTTCGGCCTTCCTTGTGACCCTCCAACAAACCTTTATTGGCGAGTAAGTTTAAGTATTTTGCCGAATAGTGACATCGCTTGGCCGCCTCGACGAAAGAAATAAGTTTTTCTTTATTTTTCGAAGAAGGAGTGAGTATATTCAGATAAATATCCAAGGATTGTTCGACGGCTTTTTCCACAAATTCCACAAGCGGCCTGTAATTTCCTTCATCAGCTTCCTGAAGCACACGATAATAACGTCTCCGGTCGTTTTTTTGGATAATGGCCATAGGGTATCCTTTTCGCATCAGCAAAACATTCATGAGGAGTCGGGCTGTGCGCCCATTGCCATCAAAAAAAGGATGAATGTGTACAAACTTGTGATGGAACATCGCGGCAAGTTCAACAGGTTGCATTTTCCCCTGTTTTCCGCCGACCCAACGAACCAGGTTACCCATTAAATGCGGCACCTCCAAGGCATCGGGAGGCTGATGGAGCGTACCCGTGATCCGGACGGGAGCATTGCGATATTGCCCCGCCCACTCCTTTTCAATATTTTGGGTCACCAGTTGGTGCAGGCTTTTGATCAGGTGCTCGGAAAGGGTCGTTTTCTTCTGGTGTCCAACCAGGTCGTAAAGAAAATCCAGTGCCTCTTTGTGGTTTGTGGCCTCAAGATGATCTTTGAGTGGCTTTCCCTTGATGGTTACACCTTCACTTAAAACCAAAAAGGTTTCCCTGAGTGTTAGGGAATTGCCCTCAATGGCGTTGGAGTTGTAGGTCATCTCAATCTCAAA
>JAZDJE010000046.1:0-6480 GCA_043804325.1 Candidatus Peregrinibacteria bacterium | reverse complement strand
CCAAAAGAAGAGGGCAAAAGGGGGATGGTAAAAGGGGTAAAGGAATTCATCAGCAACCAGGTCGGTAGGCTCACCCCAAGCAAATTCAAAGCCCCCACGACACCAGAAAAAGTATTAGAAAGGGGGGGAATCCCCAGCGCGGCCCGCTTCCTGCCGGAACAATTGAAACTGACCAGCGTGGGAAACATGATGGAACTTTTGGGAGCAAACCCAGATTCACGGCAAAGCCGTAACCAGGTCTTGGAAAAAATGGCCCACCCGGAAAAAATCACCGATCCCACCGAGCAAAAAAACATCAAAACAGTGCAAAGGGAAATCGAAACGCGGGCCAAAGAAGGAGATGAAGAATCCGTCCGCGTCCAAAGCGAAATCAAGGGCCGGCAATCGGTAAAAACAGAAATAAAAATTACCGAAACGCCGGGTATGCCCATGGAAATACCAACCATGCCAGTGCCGGAAATCCAAAAGGCCCCAAAAGAAGGACCAAAAAACAATGATAATATAAAACCGTAACCCTATGTTAAAAACATTCCTGTTCACCGCCGGCCTACTGATTCCAAACGTTGCCCACGCCCAAAACGCCCAAACGACCGCGCTGGGGAATGTGTCCAATTTCGGCGAACTGGTGTCGCTGATATGGGCCTATGGTTCGCAGGTGATCATGGTGCTGGCCATTTTCTTCATTGTGCTGGGCGCATTCTTTTACATTGCGTCCGCCGGCAACGAAGAGCGCCTCAACCAAGGCAAACAAATGATCATGGGATCTTTAGTGGCCATTATAATTGTGCTCATGTCCGGAGTACTGATCCGCACGCTCCACAAGCCCGCCGAGGGGACGGTGGGAGTGCTGGCGGAAGTGCCCAATGTCATCAACAATGCCACCAATATCCTAATTGGCGTCATTGGCGCCTTCACCGCCCTCATGCTGGCTTACGCTGGCACCCTGTATATCAAGGGACGGGGGGACGCAGACCAAATTGAAAAGGCCCACAGCGCCTTCCGTTACGCCCTTTACGGGTTGGTCGTAGGCGTCCTGGCCTACATGATTGTGAACAACATCATTAACTTCTTCATGTAATGAACAACTGGCTTTTAGAAAACATCGCCCACGCCCAAGAACTCATCTTCTGCCCCGACGGGACCCTGGCCGACCCCGCCATTGGATGTGTAGGAGTCCCTGCAGCAATCATCAGCCCGGAATCCAGCGTCCTAAGCCTGATTTTAACGGTGGTCAATTACGTGGCGACCGGCGCGGTGGGATTCACCGTGCTGTTCCTGACTTACGGGGCCATCCGCTACATACTGGCTGCCGGAGACCCGGAGCGCATTGACCAGGCCAAACGGACCATATTCTGGAGCATCACGGGACTAGTCATAAGCCTTTTATCGATCTACATCGTGCAATTCGTTATGGATATTATCGGATAATGAATTTAAAACTTGTAAATTAAAATTTAAAATTTTCCCCTTGTGTATCAAGGGAAGTCTTGTATACTTTTTTTGAACAATAAAAACCATGAAAAAACTACAAAAAACGATAGGGCTGATAGCGGTCGCCTTCCTAATGGTCGTCCTGCTTTCGCCCCGGGCTTTTGCCATGGAATGTGACGAAGACAAAGACGGCTACATTGCCCTAACGCAAGACATGCTGGAGGTGGTAGTGGAAGACAATGCGTTCCGCCTTAACGGTAACTACCCCCCCGAACAGTGGGCGGGCATTTTCCAAACGTATAAAAACGGAATTGAAACCGACACGGGACTGGACAGTAGTTATATGTGTGACAGTTTAGGCTTCAAAAAGGGGGCAGAACCCTCGCGCTGTGACCAAATCGTCCTCAGCGGTTCCAGCGGTGTTTTTGACACAGCCAAAGTCCAGACGCTCAATGGGAACAAGGTCAATCCCAGCACGTTCGACGCGCCCAATAACGGGATTGACGAGGACTGCGATGGCGCCGATGGCACCTTACTGGACCAAACCGGCGGCACCACCAAAGACCTGGGGCAACTGGTACAAAAAGGAATTGCGTTACTGGCCCGGGCGGTCGTGGTGATCTCCATCGTTGTCCTGATCTGGGGCGGGATTTTATACGCCACCGCCGCGGGAGATGAATTTAAAACCGCCAAAGCCCGCAAAGCGATCATTGGGGCCATCATTGGTTTAGCGGTCGGTCTGCTGGCGCCGACCATAGTCAACTACGTCGCGTCCAGCCTAGCTTAGTCATATAAAAACAAAAACAAAGGGAAAAAGCCTGTCGACACTTAAAAGAAATGATAGGCTTTTTCCATAGGCCGACTAATCGTCATCGGCGAGGGGGGACCCCATCATCCGGAGGAATCCCATCATCCGGAGGAATCCCATCATCGGGAAGAGTCTCATCGTCATCCGCAGTGTCGTCATCATCATCGCACGGGATCGGACAATCATCGTCATCCGTCGCGTCATCATCTACGGTATCATCGTCCGCAGTATCATCGTCCGCACTGTCATCATCATCACTCGTGTCATCATCACATGGTTCCGGGCACGTCGCATCGGGGCAATCATCGTCATCGGCCACGGCGTCATCGTCGCTCGTGTCGTCATCAGCGGTGTCATCATCATCACATGGTTCCGGTAGATCCGGGCACGGGTCCAGTGGGCAGAGATCCGGGCAAGAATCCGGACACGTCACATCGGGACAATCATCGTCGTCATCTTCCTCATCATCATCATCTTCCTCTTCCGCGGCGCCACAGTCATAAGGCTCATAAAGCGGATGGTCAGGCGTCACGCACAGGGCCTCCCCTTCTGCCACTTCTTCACAAGGGCCGATTTCCTCCCCGTCCGCGTTATAGGGCCGGGCGCATAGCTCCGGCTGGTTATCTTTCCACCCCGAGTCAAAACAAGCGTGGTCGCACGTATCGTTCTTCCAGCGGATATACCGAAAGTCCTGCTGGCAGGAACCGGCAAAAAAAGCCCCCAAAACCAACAAAAGGGCAAAACGCACCCTGGCAGCGCCAACAAAACGGAGGGAATCAGGCCCTTTTTCAGGCAAGCAAGGCCCAAGGGAAAAACAAGGGGATTTCATCGAAAATAGTTTAAATAAGTATTACCTTATAATATATACAAACTAACTCGTCAAGGAAAAACTTACTTTTTCGATGATTTTAAGTCCTCGATCTGGTCCCGTAATTCAGCGGCCTTTTCGAACTCCAGGTTCTCCGATGCCAGTTCCATCTGCGCCGCGAGTTCGTGGATCAGGCGATCCAATTCCTCCCGGGGAACTTCCGTCTTTTCATAGCGTTTGCGGGGCTTATGGCTGGCCTGGGCAATGTCGTGGATGGCCTTTTCAATGGTTTTGGGAGTGATGCCGTGTTTTTTATTGTAGGCTATTTGGATTTTGCGGCGCCGTTCCGTCTCCTCCATGGCCCCTTTCATGGCGGCCGTCATTTTATCCCCATACATAATGACCTGGCCATTCACGTTCCGCGCCGTCCGGCCGATCGTTTGGATCAAAGCGTCCCGGGAACGCAAAAACCCCTCTTTGTCCGCATCCAAAATGGCGACCAAAGACACTTCCGGCAAATCCAGCCCTTCGCGCAGCAAATTGATCCCCACAACAATATCGATATTGCCCAACCGCAAATCCCGCAAAATTTCGATGCGCTCCAGGGTTTCCACCTCGGAATGCAGGTATTTGGCCTTGTAGTCCGCTTCCAAAAGAAAATCGCTGAGCTTTTCAGCGGATTTCTTGGTCAACGTGGTGATGAGCACGCGCTCTTTGCGCTTCAAGACTTTCTGGATTTCCGCCAGCAAGTCGTCGATCTGATGCTCCGTGGGACGGACCGTCACGGGCGGGTCCACCAGCCCCGTGGGACGGATGATTTGCTCCACGATATCGGCTTTCTTGGTGTGCGCGTATTCGTATTTGCCGGGCGTGGCGGAAATATACACCACGCGGCGCATGTAATCCTCAAACTCCTCGAACTTAAGCGGGCGGTTGTCATGCGCGCTGGGCAAGCGGAACCCATGCTCAACCAAACTGGTCTTGCGCTGGTAATTCCCGTTATACATCCCCCCAATCTGGGGAATGGACATATGCGATTCGTCAATAAACATCAAAAAATCATCGGGGAAGTACTCAAGGAGCGTGGCCGACGGTTCTCCCGGTTGGCGGTTGTTCAGGTACCGCACGTAGTTTTCTATGCCGCTGCAATACCCCGTTTCCAGCATCATTTCAATGTCGTATTCCGTGCGGGTGCGGAGGCGCTGGGCCTCCACCTGTTTGCCCATGCCCAATAGCTCGTCATAACGTGTGTCCAGGTCCTTGCGGATTTGTTCCACACTGCGCGCAATGGCTTCTTTAGTGGTCACGTTATGCTTAGCGGGGAAAATTTTAACGGATTCCAAGTCCCGGATCAGCTCCCCCGTGAACGAGTCCGCCTCCTGCATGGCTTGAACTTCATCCCCAAAAAACTCCAGGCGGACCATGTTGTCGCTGCTGGGGGGAATGATTTCTACCGTATCCCCCAGCACGTGGAACATCCCCTGCTTGAACTCCATATGGGACCGCCTGTACTGCAGGTCCGTGAGCTGTCGGAGGAGCTTGTCCCGTTTCACCACTTCCCCCACTTTCACTTCAATGGCCAAGTCCTGATAACTACTCACATCCCCCAACCCATAAATGGCCGAAACCGAGGCAACGATAAGCACATCCTTGCGGGTGAGCAAGTGATGGGTAGCCATATGCCGCAATTTATCGATTTCCTCGTTAATGGACGCGTCTTTTTCGATATACGTGTCCGTTTTGGCGATGTAGGCTTCCGGCTGGTAGTAATCGTAGTAACTGACAAAATAAGAAACCGCGTTGTCCGGAAAGTAATCCTGAAACTCACTGCACAACTGCGCCGCCAGCGTCTTGTTATGACTCATCACCAACGTGGGCTTTTGGATCTGAGCGACCACATTGGCCATGGTGAACGTCTTCCCGGATCCCGTGACTCCAAGCAGGGTCTGATGCTGAGTGCCGGCATTGATCCCCTTCACCAGTTTGGTAATCGCCTGCGGCTGGTCCCCCGTGGGCTTGAATTTGGAAACAAGTCTAAAATCCATATAGGCTATGGTACAACAACCCGCCTAACGGTACAACTGATTGTGGTTACGGAGGTAGTAAAAGGCATACACATTACCCTCCTCAATAAAAACAGCTCTCAAGTCGGGAGTGACATCAATGCTCTCTAACCCCTGGTATTTACCGGAAAGCTTATGACGACGAAGTTGTCTGGAATAAGGATTGCTTTGAAAAAGCTCAAGGGAGCGCGCCCAATCTTCCTTTTGCAACGGGTGTATTTTCTTAAAATCTCTTTTAAATGTCTTTTTCCATATTACCGTCTTCATTCGCTAACTTCTTAAAATATTCTACTGAATCATCCATGCTCATTACTAAATCACCAGGCTCAGGGGTCGTATGGTAACGGGGCTTAAGGCCAAAGTCAATCTTTTCCGTCCGTACCATATTTTTAAGAAAAGCCTTAATAACAGCGCTCAAAGAAAACCCA
The DNA here is from genome assembly GCA_043804325.1 of Candidatus Peregrinibacteria bacterium. Lineage (GTDB taxonomy): Bacteria > Patescibacteriota > Gracilibacteria > UM-FILTER-43-11 > UM-FILTER-43-11 > JAZDJE01. The sequence goes on along the minus strand of JAZDJE010000046.1, from coordinate 942 downwards.
AGCTCATCCACCAGTTTTTGGGCCTTCCTTTTAAGGTCATTCTCGATCTTTAAAGTAATTGTGGTCATAACAAAGTTATTACTAAATATATACTAAGTATAACAAAAGTAATAACCAAAAGCAAGCCTAAACAACAAAACTCCCGTTAAAACAAAGGAGTTGTGCGATGAAACAAAATTTGCCAATCTTTTATTCTCAATTCAAAGATCTTCTTAAATTTGATCTTATTTGGTCCACTTCGTGCCTTGGATAAGGTCTACCGTATTGATCAAGAGCAGCAGTTGCTTCATCTAATGTTGCAAGTGCCTCCCTTTTGCCTGATTCATTTAATTTAGCTATGACTGAAAAAGCTGTGTCTTGTAGGCCAAACCCTTTTACACTAAACATTGCACTTGGCACTCTTTGATGAGGATTTGCAAAAAGATCTCTTTCATCAGCGCTTAATTCTTCCCAGCTAATTGCTTTTTCGCCTGCCATAAAGTTTACATTTACGATATAAGATCTAATCTTAAACATGTTTAGGTAATCTCGTCAAGGTCAGAGACCTCAAATTTTGTTTTTTCGCGCAACTTGTTTCCAACCGTACTTTTATACCCACTTGCACCTGCTCCACAATGATCCCCTTGAGGAAATCTTCCTCATATTTTCCTCATATCTTCCTCAACACCCCCTCAGGACAACTCCCGAGGCCTCTGGCAAAATCGAACAAAATCGAACAAAGAATAGCCATCCAATTTTTTTTCTGCTACTATACCCCCCCTTCATTAATATTTTAACCATGTTGAAAAAAATCGCCATTGCTCTTACGATGGCTGTTATCCTACTGGCCGCCGCCCCAAACGCCCTGGCCAACCATTTGCCGGAGGTCAACTGGCCCGCCATGAACCCCACAGTGCAAGTGGTCAGTTACGAATATAAATATGCCGGTTACGTGCAGGGTAT
>JAZDJE010000045.1:0-3495 GCA_043804325.1 Candidatus Peregrinibacteria bacterium | reverse complement strand
ATTGACAAGTTTAAAATTTTTATTAAAGTAATAGTGAAGTTACCTGTTTGCTTATGAACTTTCTTCCCGATCAACCATCGGATTTACCGTCGGAGCGTGATCCTGAGGATGATGACGCTTTTGATAATCTATCAGAAACTCCTGTCGAGACGCCGGGCAACGGCGATGGGGACGGCAGCGCCCATGTTTTTGCGCATGTGGATCCGGCTGACCCTCTGTTGGCCGGTTTTGACTTTAGCGCTTTTACCAAGTTCATGGAGCAGGTGCAGTCTACCGCTATCCAGGATTTTAAACGGACATTGGAAGCCGACGGTTTATTTTTGAAGGAGGATCCGCGGCTTCTGCCGGATGGAGTGCTGGCTAAGGTTTTCATGGCTCAAGGCGTATGCCTTGCTTTTCAGCCATGGCAGGAAAAAACTTACCAATTATTGGGCGGTAAAGACGCGGCCCATTTGGTTACCCCCGAGGAAGTCAACCTTCTTTTTTCAACCCTTACGAATGGCGCTGACTTCGAACAGGCGTCCCGAGTGAAAGCTGCCGAATTGGACATTATAGAACTAGAATGGGAAGAACTTGAGGACAGCGCTGATCCATTAGATGAGGTTGGCCGGCATTCCAGCTGCCCCGGTGAACGGACCATTTTTACAGGGCTGCAAACCCGTAGCGCCGTCAAAAGGGCTTTAGGAACTTAGCCCTTACTGCCTTTTAAAATGGATCGTCACAACGCCGTTGACCACAATTACGATGGTATAAAAGGTCAGTGCGTTTTGGACCATGATCAGCGCTTTGGGCAAAACGGCCAACGGGACGATGTCCCCATATCCAATGGTGAAGAAGGTGGTGATGCTAAAGTACAGGCTGTTCAATGCGTCCAGGGAAAGGCTGAACGCCGCCGGGTTTACCTCGCTGATCAAGTGATACCAAATGGCAAAGATGGTGATGATTTGGATCACGTTGAGGGAAAACATTATCAAAAGCCATTGGCCGCGTGTTTCCTCGTCCGTGAAATCCGAAAAAATACGCCCGCGGCGCAAGATGAAGTTGCGCGAGTAAACGATTAAAAACTCCAGCACCCTTTGGATGAGTATGATGGAAAGGACCAGCGCTACCGTATAGGGCAGCCGGTCAATGACGCAAAGCAGGGTAACGCAAAAGACCACAATGACAAGCATCAGGATTTCGAGTTTGATGAAAATATGCCGGTTCCCGCGGATGAGCCAATGGGAAAGGGTCAGCCAATTATTGCCCCACTCCACTATCCTGGAGAGAATGCTTAACAATAAACTTTGTTTTATTTCGTTGTTTTCCGGCTCCATGGTATATTCAATGTATCAGATTTTCTGACCCTTTGAAACCATGTCCCGATTCTTTAACCGGGCCCTCCGCGTTTTGCTCCTGGCCAATGGTCTGATTTTGACAGCCGCGGCCACACTGGGCCCCATTTATTCCCTGTTTGTAAAAGAGATCGGCGGGGATTTGCTGGACGCCAGTTTAACGTTCGCCATTTTTTCTATTGTGGCAGCCTTGGTGACGTTTGTTTCCGGAAAACTGTCCGATAAGGTGCGCCACAGCGTGTGGGTGATCGTTATGGGGTACCTTTTGGTGGGCATGGGGTTCCTCTTGTATCTTTTTGTCTACTCCCTTTTGTCCCTGTTTTTGGTGCAGGTGATCATCGGTTTTGGGGAGGCCATTTATGCCCCCGCCTTCGATAAACTGTACTCCAAACACCTGATGTCGCACCTGGCGGGGACGGCATGGGGCGCGTGGGAATCGCTCCGTTACCTGACTTTGGCTATCGGGGCAGTATTGGGGGGAATAGTCGTGACCCGTTTGGGGTTCGATACGCTCTTTGTGATCATGGGCCTCATGAGCTTTGCCAGCGCCGCGTATCTGGCCAATCGCCACCGGGTGTTTAAGGGCTAATGCGCTCCAAAAACGCCAACGGTTCCAGGGGCGGATTTTCGGCGAGGGCTTGCTGGAAAAGGACGGTAGAAGGCGTCAGGGCGGGGGCGGTGTTGGCTTCTATAATGATGAGCTCGCCCGTACGGACGTGCATGAAGGCGTCGATCCGCGCGTAACCGGCCAAGCCGAGTGTTTTAGCCACCTGTTCCATGCGCTTTTTTGCCTTGGCCGTCGCGGATTTTTTGACGAAGGGCTGGGGGGGCGGGGTGATGTTCACGCCCGTGCCTCCCTGGAACTTTTCCTCCAGCGTCAGCACGTTGCCCAGGGCCACGGTGATGCTGGGAAAAAACGCGCGCATGCCCCCCTTTTCCCCAAGCAGGGCCATGGTGATTTCAATCCAGTGGCTTTTAGGCTCCCATTTGAGCCGGTTGCCAATCACGCGGATTTTGTCCGTGACGATAAAGCGTTCGAACATTACTTCCTGTAATGGTTCGCTCGGCATCTCAATAATGCCGTGCTGGTCCTTCAACACGCCCTGGGGAATCGCGGCGGCGTGTTCTTTTACAAAACCCATGTATTTTTCGATGTCTTTGCCGGAATACAGCCTGGCAATGCCGGCAGAACATCCGTCGCTATGGGGTTTTACAATGATGTGACGGGCCTCCAGTTCCTGCGTGAGCCTCTTAAAATAACGCGCGTAGTCCACGGACCTAAACCCCTTAAAGGCACTGACCTTTTCTATTTTTTTGGGCGCGGTAAAAATCCCTTCTTTTTCCAGGGATTGCAGCGCTTCGGCCGTCTTGTACTTGTTCATGCACAGCCGGCTGGCTTCGCTACCGGAACCGTTGAACGGGATCTGGCGGTCCTCCAGTATTTTCTGCAGGGTGCCATCTTCCCCCATACCGCCGTGCAGGCCAATGAACACGCGCTCCGAGCGGCTGAGGAACGTGGGCAGGTCCATTTTTTCCGGCAGGAACCAGGGTTCGGTCAAATCCCCTTCCCGCAGGGACAATTTATCCACCACGCGGCGTTTGAGCGCCTGCAGGCGCGCTTCATCGCTCCGGGCGCTTTGACAGGTGGCCATGATTTCCTCCACCGTGTGGTTTAGGGTCATGGCATACGGCAGGCGCCAAACATCCCCTTTGGTATCCAATAAATACGGCTTGGGGTCGTACTTGCCGCTTCGCCGGAGCTTTAGCCAGGCGTTCGTGCCGCTCATTAAACTCACCTGCCGTTCGGCCGATTTGCCGCCAAAGATCACGTTCACCGGAAGACGTTTACCCCCCTGCGTTACCGCTTTGCCCCCCGGGAAGGCAATGCCGTGCCGGCGGCAGGCGTTTTGCACCATGTAACGGAGCAAATCCCTGTGGCTCATCCCCACGCGGGCGGATTGCTGGAACAGAAAGCTATTTTGCTCCATGCCGCTGATGGGATTGAAGTCGGAAAACCAGAGATTACCGTTTTTGAGCAGCCAGCCGTCAAACCGGGCAAAATCGCGCATGCCGAGGAGCCGAAACAGCTGTTCGGCCTGGACCTGAATCCGTTCCACCACGGGGTCCGGAAAGCGGGGCGGGCAGTGGTAAGTGACCTGGC
>JAZDJE010000044.1:0-3451 GCA_043804325.1 Candidatus Peregrinibacteria bacterium | reverse complement strand
CTATAATTTCCTTAAATTAAATACAAACGAAAACAATTGACAGTGAGTCTCTATATTTTTTGATAATCTTTAATCCTCATAAAAATTCATGGAAGGGGAATCAGCCTTTTTCTTGCGCCTGGGTTTTTCCTCTTTAACTTCTTCCACCACCACTTCTTCCACCACCACTTCTTCCACCGGCCCCTCCTCAACCGCTTCCGGCTCCTCTTGGATATTGTCCTCGACAGGCTCCTCAGCTTCGGCGGGCTTCTCTTCACTCAACCCGGCTTCCCGCGCAAAATAATTGGCTTGTTCTGCCGGCTCCTCCTGGACTTGTACTTCCGCCACCATTTCATCTTCCACCACCACCTCTTCCGGCTCCGCCTCGTCCTCCGTAACCACCGCTTCTTCCGGTAGGTCGGTCATGGGCAAGGGCTCGTCCTCCATAACCTCTTCCTCCTCGTTTAAAGCGACCTCTTCCGCAAAATCTTCCGCTTCCTCCGCCTCTTCTTCTAAGGGGGTGACACGGACGGTTTCATCCTCTTGTCCAAAAAAAGCTTCCACCTCTTTTTTGCGGAGCCGCTGCAAGAAGGCATAGGCCGAAAGGGTGGCCAATATCCCGCCGATCAATGCCAGATATAATCCAAAGCGAATATGGGCATCGGTAAAATCTAACGAGCGCTTGGTATAAACGCCCGTCGTGAGCAAAAGCAAAAAGGTGCCTTGCCCCATCAGGAACAAAATCACCCGCTCCTTGATATAACCAAACGTGGGTAAGCGGAACCGCATATGTTCTCCCACCAAATACAACACGCCCAGCAAGGTGATTAAAAAAATCACAAAACCGATCACTCCCAAGTCCCCGGAAAATCCGGACTCCGTCAGTTTCTTATTATTCACGCTCAGGTTCACTTCATACCACGGCAAAAAGGCCCCGATCAGAATGAGTAAACCTCCAATCAGAGTCACCTTTTCTTCGGTGCTCAATCGAATAAAGGTATGTTTCATTCGACGCCACATGGTGTTTTATTTTTAAGAGATGTCAAAAATACTGTATCATAAACAATGTTATGATGAAAATCGCTTTCGACATCCGTGGCGTGGACGGGGGACATGGGGGCAAGGGCATTTGGACCACCAATGTCCTCAAAAGCATTTTAAACAACGATCGGAAGAACGAATACTACCTCTATACCAATTGCGATTGGCCGAACACATATCAACACCTTTCCAACGTTCACGTGGTTAAAATTTGGGGCAAGGGACTCTTTTGGCATTGGCGGTTTTACCGTTCGCTCCTCAAAAACAAGGTGGATATTTTGCTGGCAACGGAAAGCTACATCATCCCCTTCCTCCATGATCCGGAAAAGCTCAAAGTGGGACTGGTGGTCCATGACTTGGTGGCGTTCAAGTCGCCGGCCAAACATCAAAAAAAAGCCACCGTTATCGAACGCCTGACCTTGCGCAGGGCCGTTAAAAAAAGCCGGTGGATTTTTACGGTATCCGAATATACCAAGCGCGATCTGGTGGGCCGCTATCCCCGCCTGAACCTTGCGGGGAAAATCGCCGTAGTCTATGCGGGGGTTCGGGACGCCTTTGCCCGAAAATTCGACGCCAACAAACTGATAGAAGTCCAGCGCCGCTACAACATCGATCCGGATTACATCATGATGGCCGGCACCCTGGAGCCCCGCAAAAACATCACGGGCGCCCTGGAAGCCTACAGCCTCATCAGTCCCCACAACCAGCAGCGATACCGGTTTTTGATTGCGGGCAAGAAGGGCTGGTACTACAAAAAAATCTTCAAAAAGGTCAAAACGCTCAAGCTCGTGGGACGGGTCAAGTTTTTGGAATACATCCCGGACGAGGACCTGGCCGTGCTAATGCAAGGGTCCAAGGTCTTTCTCTTCCCCTCATTTTACGAGGGGTTCGGCCTCCCCATACTCGAGGCCATGCAATGCGGGGTGCCCGTGCTGGCCTCCCGCGTCAGCTCCATCCCGGAATTGGGGATAGACGCCATCCACTACGCCGACCCCCATGACCCCATTGACATTGCCGACGGCCTGACTCAGTTGCTCGACAATGAAGACTACCGCAAACAGCTTCGGCAGAAGGGTTTTGAACAGGTCAAAAACTTCAGTTGGGGCAAGACAGCCCAAAAGATCCTTGATACAATAAACCCATGAAATCCATCGCCATTGTCACCAAGCGGACCAAAAAGAACTTTGAGAAATACAAAAGCGTCTTCCGGCGCGCGCTCCGTTTTTTAAAGCAGGAAAAAAAGGACATTTACGTGGAAAAGCAGGTGGCGGAACTCCTGAACCTGAAAAAGTACAGGGAATTCATCCGGGGCAAAACGGACGTGGACCTGGTCCTGGTGATGGGGGGCGACGGCACCATCCTCTCCGTCATCCGCCAGATGCACAAGTTCAACACGCGGATCTTCGGCATCAACATGGGAACGCTGGGGTTCATGTCGGAAGTATTGCCTGCCCATATCAACAAAACCCTCAAAAAGATATTCCAGGGGGAATACACCATAGACAAGCGCTCCATGTTACAAATCGAGGTGCATCGGGGGAGTAAAATCATCGGCCAATTCCACGCCCTGAACGACGCCGTCATCGCCCAGGGAACGTTAGCGCGGCTCATCAGTTTGCGCACCAAGGTTAATCAGCGCAAGCTCACTACCTACCAGGCGGACGGGCTCATCATTGCCACGCCCACCGGTTCCACCGCTTACTCGCTGTCCGCCGGAGGCCCCATTGTGTACCCGTCCATGGGGGCCTTCATCATCACGCCCATTTGCCCCCACAGCTTCACCCAAAAACCCATCGTCATCCCGGACTACAAGACTATCGATATCACGGTAGAGACAGAAGGGTGCGCCCCTCACCTGACCATCGACGGCCAGGAAAGTGTGGCTTTGGAATACAAAGACCGCGTCCACATCCGCCGCGGGGGCATCGCCCGCTTTGTGCGTCTGCCGACCGAAAGCTTCTTTTCCACCCTGCGGGAAAAACTGGATTGGGGAAAGAAATCGGAAAAGTGATTTATTTAATAGCAGTCCTTCATCATCGCCGAGGGAAACCCGTACGGCTCCAACCGCGCGCAGGAGATGCCGCCATTTCCGTCAAACGCAATTTCCCACCGGTCGCCCACAAGCGCCGCCAAAAAAATCCCGCTGGAGCAACTCGGGCATTCTTCTGTCAGTTCGTCTAAAATTTGCACGCTGCCCCGCACAAAACGCCCCCCGGTTATCCCGTCAAAAGTCAACCGGATAGCGGACGCCGTGGTGTTGTACTTTTCCGCGAACCGCTGTTGCAGCTCGGCCTCCACCGCATCCCGGTCCTCCACCGCTGCCGGAGGCAGGGGATCCACTTCCTCTATGATGGGGGGATTATTCCCGCTCTCGCCCCCCGTCGGCTCCTGGCTTGGCACGCGGCAACCCGTGGCCGTTAAAAGAAATAAA
>JAZDJE010000043.1:0-10730 GCA_043804325.1 Candidatus Peregrinibacteria bacterium | reverse complement strand
CATTCCGGCGGGAGGAGGGGTTAGGCCTTCAAAGATTTTTTGGGAGGCCCAAAACGCTCTTCCGGTCCTGCCCAGGCCTGTTTGGACTTCGTCCGGATATACGTCTCCTTTGCGTTTTCGAACTTCCTCTGCCATTTGTCTTAGGAATTCGTCTTCTATGGTGTAGAACCCTCCTACGCCTAGGTTACCCGCTTCGAACATGGCGGCGGGGTAGTGGCCCCGTGGGATATCCCCCAATATTTCCATCAGGCTTTCCCGCGTTGGCGATACAAAGTGCATGCCAGGCAGGCTAGGGGTAGATTTCCCTTTCCATACGGGATTTCCGCAGGCGGCATTTGCCCCATAACCGGCGCCGGAATACCCCTCTCTTAAGTTGATGAATTCCGCTTGGCCTCCGCCTTGGGCGCAAGCCACCCGTCTGAGGGCGTCATTCGCTTCGGTGCCGCTGGTGACGAAGAGCAGCTTATACGCTTCCCGCCATTGACCCAAGCTATCCAGCAAGACTGCCCTGGCCCATTCAACTATTGGGGAATGGAAATTGTTGGAAAATGCATCCACCCCTCTTTCCCTTGCTAAGGCGCGAGCGGCCTCGACTTCCGGGTTATTGTAGCCGGCGGCATTGCAGAGGATTTGCCCGTGGGCGTCAATGACTTTTACCGGTTCGACGGTTCCGTCCTTTTGCTTAACTTTGCCTTCCAGGTAAGGGCCTTTGCCCTTTTCTATCATCATTCCATGAGGGTGGGCGCTGTCCCATTGCTCGACGGCATTGGCTTTGCGCATGGCGGCTACTTCATCGAGGTCTGGTTTGCGGTTCAAAAATTCTTGTAGGGATTCTGGCATGGTGTGGGTGGTTAAAATTAAGAATTTATATTAAAAAATGTTATGGGGAAAAAGCAACATTTTTGGGTTTCCCGGTTTTAATTTTGTGTTATATGGTTAATTTCTTACTTGGAGTCGCGGGTTTTTGGACTTTTATTGTCACCTGCCGCAGCTTGAAATGGTCCAGGCTGATGAAATTTTCGTGGGTTTTATAGGGGGTGCCGTACACGATTTCTTTGATCCCGGCGTTGCGGATGGCCTTGAGGCAGTGGTTGCAGGGAAAGTGCGTCATGTAAAGGGTGGAGCCGTTGGTGGCGTTGCCGTGCTTGGCGGCCTGCAGGACGGCGTTGAGTTCCGCGTGGACGGCGCGTTGGCAATGGCCGTCCGGGCTTTCGTTGTGGCCGGCTTCGTCGCAATGCGGTTCGCCCAGCGGCGCCCCGTTGTAGCCTGTGGAAATGATGGAGCCGTCTTTTACCAAAACCGCCCCCACTTGGGCTTTGGGACAGGTGGAGCGGCTGGCCACGACTTGCGCCAGTTGCATGAAATACTCGTCTTTTGAAGGTCTTTGATGGTTCATTGTTCTTGGGCTATTTTATCATAGAGTTTTTTGAATGCACGGGAAACTTCGTCGAAGGGCATTACGTTTTCAAACGTGTAATCCGCCATGGCAATGCATTTTGCCACTTGCTGGCCGTCCATGGGTTCGCCCTCGCCCATTTCCCGGCGGAGTTTATGTCTAATGGCCGTTTTGTCCAAGGTGTCGTCGGCGCGTTTGCGGGACAGGATCCGCGCGATGATCATGTCCTCGGGGGCGGTATTGGCGATGAGGACAAAGTCCGGGTGTTGCCGCAGTTCCATGACTTCGGCGGGGTTGCGGATGCCATCCACGACCCATTTTTCTTCGCCTGAGGCTTTGATTTTTTCCAGGGCGCGTTTCCCCAGCACGCCCGCGCCGAATTTTTTCCGCAGGTCTTGGCCTATCGCCATCAAGTTCTCCCGCTCTTCGGGAACGCCTTGTTTGCGGGCCTCTTCCCGCACCATGTCCGAAAGGGTGATGAGTTTGTAGCCCATGCCTTTGAGCGTTTCTACCACGGTGCTTTTTCCGGAGGCCATGGGGCCGGTGAGTCCAATGATCATTTTTTTAAATTATTTAAATTGCTTGCCCCATGCCTCGATTTTGTCGAAGGCACGGTTAATGAGTTCTTTGCCTTGCGGGCCGCGACTGGCGCCGCCGCCAAAGCTGAAGCGCAGGTGGTTTTCCCCCGTGGGGCCAAAGGCGATCCCTGGCACGGTGACGACGCCCGTTTCCCTTTGCAGCCGGAAGGCGGCGTCTATGGAATTCTTGTGGGGGAAAACGATTTCCGCCAGCAGGTAATAGGCGCCCTGGGGTTTACTGTAGTAGCGCAGGAGATGGGGGATGCGGTCGATCCGTTCGCACAAAAGGTCCCGCCGTTCCCGCATGTTATGGACGAGCTCCTGCACCGAATCCTGAGGGCCATTGATGGCGGCGATGGCGCCGAATTGAGACGCCACGCATGCGCAAACCGCGCAGGCATCGTGGAGCTTGAACAGGTGGTTCAAGATATCCTGCTCTGCAATGACCCAGCCGATCCGGTATCCCGTCATGCAATACTCTTTGCTGAGACTACCGGTCAAAAGCAGGTTTTTCCGCATTTCCGGCACCTGGAGAAAGCTGAAGAGCTTTTGGCCGTAGGTCAGAAAGTCATAGGTTTCATCGGCAATGATAAAAAGGTCGTGCTCCAACGCGATTTTACAGAGTTGCCGCACTTGTTCTTCCGGGAATAGCGCGCCCGTGGGATTGGCGGGGTTGGTGATGAAAATCGCTTTCGTGCGCTTGGTGACTGCTTTTTTGACCGCCTTCATGTCCAGGATCCAGCCCTTTTTTTCGTCCGTGTTCACAAAGACCGGTGTGCCCTGCGCGGCCAGCACCATTTCCAGGTGAGACGCGAAGCACGGGGAAATCATGATGACCTCATCGCCGGGGTTTACTACGGCCAGGGTGGAAATGAAGCAGGCTTCCATGCAGCCCGCGGTGATGCCAATGTTGGCGTCCGGGTCCAGGTCCACGCCGTACTTGACTTTGTATCGCTTGGCCACGGCCTCCCGGCATCCCTGCATGCCGGAAAGCACCGAGTACTTGGAGGCAATGGGCCCTTTTACCGCTTCCCTTATGGCTTCTTTGATGTGCGGAGGCGTGTCTTCCGCGGGAATGCCCTGAGCCATCAGGAGGGGATTTTCCATTTTACTCGCAAGGAGCATCATCTCCTTGATGGGGGAGGTGACCATGCCCAGAATGCGGTTGCTCATTCCTTTTTCGCGGAAATCGCAACCGGCGGCTTTCATGGCGGAACGTTCGTTTAAAGACATATTTAAAATTTGTCGGCTAAACCGATGTATTTGGTTGGGGTGAGAGAGAGCAAGCGGTCTTTGTCTTCTTTGGGGATTTTGAGGGAACGGATGAACTTCCGGACCGTGGCGCTATTTACTTCTTTGCCGCGGGTGAGCTTTTTGAGTTTTTCGTATGCGCCAGGTATCGCGTGTTTGCGCATGATGGTTTGGATGGGTTCCGCCAGGAGGGTCCAGTTTTCTTCCAGTTCTTTTTTTAAGGCCGTTGGGTTGAGTTCCAGCTTGCTTAACCCCTTTGCGGCGGATTGGTAGGCCAGTAAGCTATGTCCTAAAACCACGCCGATGTTGCGTTGCACTGTGCTGTCGGTCAAATCCCGCTGCAGGCGGCTGACGGGAAGCTTTAGGGCCAGGTGCTGTAAGAGCGCGTTGGCCACCCCCAAGTTCCCTTCGGAATTTTCGAAGTCAATGGGGTTGACCTTATGGGGCATGGTGGAACTGCCGATTTCTCCTTTGACCGTTTTTTGCCTGAAGACTCCACGGCTGATGTAGCTCCAGATATCCCGGTCCAGGCCTATTAAAATGGTGTTGAAACGGGTGAGGGCGTCGTAGAGTTCCGCCTGGAAGTCGTGGGGTTCAATCTGCGTGGTGTGAGGGTTATAGGTGAGCCCTAAGTTCTGAACAAAATTTTTGCTCAACTCGTCCCATTTTACTTTAGGATAAGCGATTAAGTGGGCATTAAAGTTTCCCGTCGCACCGTTGATTTTGCCGAGGTATTCCTGTTTTTTTAACTGTAATAACTGCCGCTCCAGGCGCTTGGCAAACACCAGAAATTCCTTTCCCACCGTGGTGGGGGAGGCGGGTTGTCCGTGGGTGAGAGAGAGCATGGGTACCCCTTTCCATTGCCGGGCAAGTTGAATAACTTTTTTGTTCAACGCAATCATTTCCGGTAGTAAGATTTCTTCCATGGCCCCTTTGAGCATCAGGGCAATCGCCAGATTGTTGATGTCTTCCGACGTGCAGGCAAAATGGATGAATTCCAGGTATTTTTTGAGGTCAGTCGCTTTTAACTTTTCCTTCAGGTAGTATTCCATCGCTTTGACGTCGTGGTTGGTGGTTTTCTCGATTTCCTTTACCTTTCCGGCCTCTTTTTCGTCGAAGTTTTTGATCAGGTTTTCCAGTTTTTCCAGCTGGGCGTCGGAAAAAGGAGGCAGTTCCGGGATGTTTGCCTCCGCGGAAAGCGCCAGGAGCCAACTGACTTCCACCACCAGGCGGTGTTTCATGAGCCCGTATTCGGAAAAATACGGCGCAAGTCCGCTGACTTTATCGCTATAGCGGCCATCCAGGGGGGAAAGTGCGGTGATCATTTTAGTGACGGATTACGAATTAAAGATTACGTGTTGAATTTTTCCTTCATTTTCCCAATGTGCGATTCCACTGCTTTGCGGAGCTTTTTATCCGTGAGCGCCAAAATGCGCAGGGCGGCGTGGGCGGCGTTTCCGGGGTCAATCACCGTGAGCGCCGGTGTGTCGCTGGGCATTTGGAGGGTGGAGTGGATGTTGACCGTGTAATCGCTCTTGTCCTTAAACGGGGGGCAGGCGATGACGGGGTGGACGGAGTTGGCGGCCACAAAACCGGAAAGGGCGTTAGAGCGGCCGGCAATGGTGATAAAAACAATGGCTTCGTCGGACTTATTGAAGTCCTTTACAATGTCCAGCACCAGTTCCGGGACCTTGTGGGCGGAACCTACATAAAGTTCGCTCCGGACGCCGAATCGGCTCAGGACTTCTACGATTTTTTCCGCGTGGGGCTGGTCGGTGCCGGAGCCCATGATGATGGGGACTAACATAATTATAAGGGGTAAGTAATAAGCGGTAAGCGGTAGGCGGTAAGTGCTAAGCGAAGTATTTATCTAAATTTTTCTGGATGCGGTCGTGGATGGGTTGATCGGCCCGATATTGGAATGTGCGGCCGGTGATCTTTTCATAAATGTCGATATAACGGTAGGACAGTTCTTCCACCAAGTCGTCCGGGGCGGGGGGTAGTTTGGGATCGTTATAAGGGTCGCAATGCTGCCGGAACCACAGGCGCAGGAACTCCTTGTCGAAGTTGTCCGGCTCCTTTCCGGCGGCGATTTTTGCTTGGTAAGTATCGGCGATCCAGTAGCGGGAGGAGTCCGGGGTGTGCACTTCGTCCGCCAGGACAATGTTACCCTCCTGGTCCTGCCCGAACTCATATTTGGTATCCACTAAAATATAGCCTTTGCCGGCGGCGATTTTTTGCCCTTTGGCAAATATTTTGAGGGCGTAGTCCTCGATTTTGTCCCATTTTTCTTCCGCCACTAGGCCGCGGCGGATGATTTCTTCGCGCGAGACTTTTTCATCGTGCTTTTCAGACTTGGTGGTGGGGGTGAGGATAGGGGTGTCGAACTTTTGGTTCTTTTTTAGGCCCTCCGGCAGCTTGATGCCGCAGAACAGCCGTTCGCCCTTTTGGTAGCTCATCCAGGCAGAAGTATCGGTGGAACCTGTAATATAACCGCGCACCACCACTTCTACGGGAAAAATAGCGACGGGTTTGGCCACCATCACGTTGGGGTCCGGCACGGCGATCATGTGATTTTTTACAATGTCTTTCGTCTGCTCAAACCAGAATTGGCTGAATTGGTTTAAAACCGCCCCCTTAAAGGGGATGGAGGCGAGGATCCGGTCGAAGGCGGACTGGCGGTCGGTGGCCACGAAAATCTTTTTGCCGTCTTTTTCGTACACGTCCCGCACCTTGCCCTTGTAAACCTTTTTAATCCCCCGGAGGTCGGTTTTATCAAGTGTGTTCTTTAAATTCGCCTGAATGATGCTTCGATCGGCCATTTTCGGTAAGGGTTAAGTTAGGTCCGATTTCAGTTTATATGAAAAATCAGTTGCCTACCAAATTATTTTTCAGTTACTCTGAGTGCATGGAGCGAATCCGGAAATTGCAGGGCGTTTTGCGGCAAAAGGGATTAGGGGCGTTTCTTGTCACCCATCCTTATAACGTCCGTTATCTTTGCTCTTTTGCAGGGACCAACGGGGCGCTTTTGGTGACGGCTGAAAAAGCGGTGCTTATGACGGACTTCCGGTATTTGCGGTCGGCGCGGAAACAAGTCCCGAAAGGTGTTTCGATTTTTAACCAAAAGCAGGGGATTTCTAAACTGCTGGGCCGTTTAAAAGTATTGGGGTTTGAGGAACATCATATGACCTATGCGCGGGTGTCGTCGCTTAAAAAACAACTTCCTTCGGTCCGGCTGAAACCGACCGGCGGTCTGGTGGAGGAGCTCCGGATGATTAAGGAAGAAAGCGAAGTGAAGCTCATCCGCAAGGCGTGCCGGATGACCGATGAATGCCTGCGGCGGCTTGTCGGGAAAATCAAATTTGGGGTTTCGGAAGATGAGCTTACGTGGGAACTCCTGAAAATCGCACGGGAGCTTGGGGCGGACGGTTTTTCTTTCCCGCCCATCATTTGCTTTGGCAAAAACACGGCGGACGTGCATCACGTTAAAGAACCGAATAAACTCAAAAGAGGGGAGTCGGTTTTAATCGATTTTGGGATTGAGTATAAAGGGTACGCGACGGATATGACGCGGGTATTTTATACCCGTAAACCGACGAGTGTTGAACAAAAATTGTATTCAACTGTTTGGGAGGCAAATCAGGCGGCGATTGCCGCGATTGCTGTCGGCAAAAAAGCCAGCGAGGTGGACCAGGCGGCGCGGGATGTGATAAAAAAAGCCCGCTACGGCCGGTACTTTGGCCATAGTACGGGGCACGGGGTGGGGCTGGAAGTGCACGAGGCGCCTACGGTGGGGGCAAAAGGGGAGGCGCTCATTGCCCCCGGCATGGTCTTCACCATTGAACCCGGGATTTACCTGAACCGCTTGGGGGGCGTGCGGATTGAGGATATGGTTTATGTGAATCCCCAGGGGAAGGTGGAAGTTTTGACGACGTTCCCCAAAAAACTCATTATTTTGAAGGTTTAATCTATAAAATATTCGTGAATTGGCGCAAGGGTGTGCGTTTGCGATTTTTTGTTAAATCTGCTAAAATATAAAGATTTATTCATGATATTTCCGTGAAAAAAATCCTTACATTTTTAATCCTCTTCGTATACCTGGCGACGACGGTCCCGGTGGCCTTTGGCCAATCCATGCCGGGTGAGCCGCGCAAGTTTTTGGTGACAGCGTATTACTCGCCACAGCCTGGGCAACGGTTTTACATCACGGGGACTTATCAGGGAGATATTCGTTTGAACGGCCGCGGGACGAACGGGGCGGATGGGACAGAGGTGTATGTGGGAATGCTCGCGGCACCGTCCACTTATCCTTTCGGAACCCGCATTCGGCTTCCGGGGTTGGGGGTAGGGGAGGTGCACGACCGGGGCGGGGCCATCATCGCCCGCGCGGACTACGACCGCATCGACATTTGGATGGGGGCTGGGGAAGAGGGGTTGGCCCGTGCCTTAAACTGGGGCGCCCAGTTTGTGGATGGTGAGGTTTACTTTGCACCGGACCAGGTGGAACCGGGTTTGAGCTTCCATACCGTTTCTACGGCGCTTTCCGAGAGCCTGGTGGCCCGCCTGGAGAACCGCACCAAGCTTTCCAATTCTTATGTGCTGGAACAGACGGCGGAAGAAGCCACGCCGGAACAGCTGAAGGACTTGCAAACCGCCATGACCCTGTTTGGGTTTTACAATGGGCCCATTGACGGACAGCTGACGGAGCAGACAGAAAAATCTATTTTGTTATTTCAATTGTCGGAGGGGATTATCAAAGACGAAAAAGAGGCGGGAGCGGGTCATTTTGGCCCTACCACGCGGGGGGTTTTAAAGGAGCGGTTGGCCCGTTACGACGTCGAGGCGGAAAAGGAACAAAATCGCCTGCGGGAAAACCGCATGCTCCTGGCGGCCGGTTTGGGCAAGGATGCGGGCGGTCAGGATGTGGAAGCGCTCCAGCGAATGCTGTGGGAACTGGGGTATTATCACGGGCCCGTTTCCCACCGTTACGATGAGCTGACCATTGAAGCGGTATTTGACTTTCAACAGGCCAATGGGATTTTGAATAGCGCCTATGACAAGGGGGCCGGCTATTACGGCGACCAGACCCATGAGGCCCTGGTGGCTGCCGTGGATGCGCGCATCACCAAGGTCAAGGAGTATCCTAAGGAGATGCAAGCGTGGATCCCGGTAAAAGTCCCTTTGCCGCTCGTGGCGGACATGACGCCGGTTTCCGCGGACTTTAAAGTCCGTTCGCTCCATTTTGAGGTGGCCTTTGCCAAGAAGTACGACTTCGAATTTACCCGTCCTTTGGAGGCGGGGGCTAAAGGGGAGGCGGTGACGGCGCTTCAGGACGTTTTGATCGGCGAGGGATATTTGGAAGCCGGTCTTAATACCGGTTATTTTGGCGCCCAAACCCGCGCCGCCCTGGTCCGGTTCCAGATGGAGCGGGGGGTGATTTCGTCCGATGCGGACATGGGTGCCGGCCTTGTGGGGCCCAAGACCATGGAGGTTCTAAATGACCTTTCCTAAAGGATTTTTAACCCGTTTGGAATTTATCTTGACAAATTCCGCTTTTTTGTGCTAGTATAAGGCACTTTCCAATAATAATAACTTTTTCATTATGTCTAGTCGTCCCTCTATTGAGGTTGAATTTATTCAGGAAGCCGGGACCACGGCGCCGAAGGCTTCTTGCCAGGAGTCGGCCGTGTCCGCTGCCCGCGGGCGGGCGGAAGACGTTTTAAAGCCTTCCGGCCATGGGCGCGCTCCTGCATCCGGACGCATCAGCGGTCTGGAATTGGTGCGATTGATGGATGAGTCCATGATGACTTCCGCTTCCACCGGTCGTCCGTCTCGTTCCAACAAGGGGGCGTCAGTTGAGGTTACAAAAGATACGCGAGGCGATGAGGACTTGGATGTTCCCACTTTTATGCGCCGCGGCGATCCTCATGGGATTGTTGCTGAAACGGGTAAACAGTATCGCCGTTTAGATAGGCGCAGCGATAGGGATAAGACCAGCCGAAGGGGTCGCTAAGAGGTTTCTTTGTGTGTATAATCCGGGGGACTTGATTTTTTGCTATGTCCATTCGCGACGCATTACAATGGGGCCATGAACAGTTACTGCTTTCATCCGGTTCCGCGCGGCTGGATGCGGAGCTGTTGCTTTCGCACGTCCTTAAAAAACCCGTGACGTTTTTGCTGGCGCACGATGACACGTCCATAGGTTTTTTTACGTTATGGCGTTATAGGAAGCTCATCTTCCAACGGAAGGGGGGGGTGCCGGTGGCCTATTTGACCGGCCATAAGGAGTTTTATTTTTTGGACTTTGAGGTCAATTGCCATGTGCTCGTGCCGCGGCCGGATACGGAGGTTTTGGCGGGGGCGGTGATCGAGTATGTTCGCAACCTTAAACATCCCATTTTACTCGATGTGGGGACGGGGAGCGCCTGCATCGCTGTTTCCGTTTTAAAGAATGTCCCGGGACTGCGGGCTTTTGCCACCGATATTTCCCGCGGGGCGCTTCGGGTGGGCCGGCGGAACGCCAAAAAGCATGGGGTGAGCGGTCGGGTGGAGTTTTTCCGCTCCGATTTGCTCTCGGCGGTCCCTGTGGAACGACTCCGGCGTCACGAGGTGGTGGTCGCGGCCAATTTGCCCTATATTCCCACGCAATTTCAAGTCAATCCGGAAACCAAGTTCGAACCCCCGGTTTCGCTTTACGGTGGGGAGGACGGACTGGATATTTATAAGCGGCTGATGGAACAGTTTTCCGATGTCCGTCCGCGGGCGATTTTTTTGGAATGCTTTGAGTTCCAGCTCGCGATTTTGCGCGGTTATATAAAGGACTATGAGCTCAAATCTACCCAAAGAATGACCGGCCAGGCGCGGATGGTGTTTTTGGAACGAAAGGTCTAACATTTCGGGCTATAAGAAGTTGCCTAGTGTTAAAATGTCTGCGAGCGCCAGTGAGTCAAACACTGGGCAATTTGGATGAGCGAGCATTAAAAATAAAATTTTAATCATTTCGTCCGTAGTGCAACAAGCATTCCTTATATCTCTCTTCAAAAAGTCTGCTAGACATGCTGACTGAATGCTCCGATTCATAGCATTTTTTTCTAATTTGTTCTGGACGATATGAATACCAGTAGAATGCGAACAATAGGATTAATCCGCAGAAGATAACTAAGCCTGTAAATTGTTTTTTTGTCATAGATAAATGATTAAAATTTTTATTTAGTGAGCGAATCTTATAGCCCGTGTTAGCCGATGTACTGCCCATTTTTCAATTAAAATCAGATTTTTAGAATTTATTTTAGCAGATCAGTAATTTTTTTTGTTTTCTTTTGCATGGCCCGCCTCAATTTTGTGTTGATTATTGCCTCTTCAATGTTATTTAAGGCTTTAGGTGAAGAAAATTTCCCTTTTTTACTTAATAAGTCCAAGTATAAATAGGCTACAATAATATATCTTATATTCCTTTTTTGCTGATTAAGAAAATTATGATCAGGTGTTGGTAGTGTGGAAATTTT
>JAZDJE010000042.1:0-5560 GCA_043804325.1 Candidatus Peregrinibacteria bacterium | reverse complement strand
CGCCACATTCACAAAATGAGTAATTCGTAGTAGGAAGAATAGCGGAGTGAGAATGAATACCGACAAAAACGCTAAAACTAGGAAGACGATCGACAATAAAGAAAAAGCGAAAACGCCGAGCACGGGTGCGATCGCGCTTTGATAGGGTTGGATCTTTTTCTCCCCATCGTCGACAAACGACTGTATCTTCTGGCGCACGGCCTGCATGGCTACATCTTTCTGTTTAGCCGTGGCAGAGGCAGGAGCCTGAGCCATCACGAGAGGTTTTGCCTGAGTGACCAAAAGCTCGATGACGGGCCCTTTCACTTCAGGGGGAAAAATATAATTGCGTTGCACCGAGTCCTTGGTATAACTCATAGCGACCGCCACGGAAGCGAGCACCGTCAGAACAAGAAAGAGTATCACTTTCATGTCCGAAAGCGGATGGGATGAAAAGTGGATCTGGTTTTTAAGCTGCCCTGTTATGTACGTCAAATAGAGGGAGAGGAGGAGGAAAAAAACGCCAGCGGTAATCCAAGTCGCGGTTCCAAACCCAACGATCAACGGAAAAATGAGGGCCGCTACCAAATAGGTCGCAAATGCGAGCCATACCGGCCGCACCAGCACCGTCACCACACCGACCATGATCCCGAGGAGTAGAGCGTACACGGAGACACGGATAAGCCAGGAGACTGTTGTCTTCAGGGACGGGGACAAAATCCATAAAAAATTATTGACCAAATCACGGCAGGCATAGGCAAAGAGCGCCAGGGCGACAAGAAAAAGAAGGATGCAAACCGCTGTCTTAACGACGCAGACCGCATTCATTTTTTTAGGGAGTTGTTTACCCATAAATATTTTTAGAGGCATATTTTGGTTTTGATTTAAAATAAAATCTTTATAAATTATCCTACAAATAAAAAAAAGAGCAACCCAAAATAATACTCATCAGGTTACGAAAACAGTTCTAACTTCGTTCGGTCAGAGAAACCAATTATTTCGCCCGCTTCCTTTCAAACTCCTTAAGGTATTTTTTCCTCAAACGCACACTTTTGGGAGTGATTTCCACGTATTCATCGGGCCCGACGTATTCAATGGCTTTTTCAAGCGTCATGGGAATAATCGGAGTCAAATCCAAAGCCTCATCGGACCCCGCCGCGCGCACATTGGTGAGCTTCTTGTTTTTGAGGGCATTGACCACAATATCGGTCCCCTGATTGTGCTCCCCAATCACCATGCCTTCGTAAATTTCTGTAGCCGGCCCGACAAAAAGAGGCCCGCGTTCCTGAAGTTTCCAAAGGCTGTACGCCATGGTAAACCCCGTTTCACAGGAAATCATGGACCCGACCGTGCGCTTATCAATGGTCCCCATATAAGGCGCAAAGCGATTGAAAGAGTGGTACAAAGTCCCCTCCCCCCTGGTCATCACCAAAAATTTACCGCAGAACCCAAGCAGGCCGCGGGTAGGCACATCGAATTCAATCAAGGTATTTCCGTTTTCGGATTTTATGTTGGTCATCACCCCTTTGCGTTTACCCAGGGCCTGGATGATGGCCCCGGAAAGGCCATCGGGGACATTGATCACCACCGCTTCGATAGGCTCATGCAAAACCCCATCGATTTCATGCATGATGACCTCAGGCTGAGAAATCTGAAGTTCAAATCCCTCCCGACGCATGGTTTCTATAAGAACGGCGATATGCATTTCCCCACGGCCATACACCTTTATATGGTCCCCCTCCCCGAATTCGATCTTAAGCCCCACATTGGTTTCAAGCTCCTTTTTAAGGCGCTCGCGGACATGGCGGCCAGTGACCTTTGTCCCTTCGCGTCCGGCAAAAGGCGAATCGTTCACCATAAATTCAACGGCCAGTGCGGGCTCGTCCACCTTGATGGCAGGCAAGGCTTTCTGTCCAGATTGAGACGCAATGGTCTCACCCACGTAAATATCCGGAATCCCGGCAATGGCAACGATATCGCCGGCAACGGCCTCTTTTGTTTCGATCCGTTCCATGCCCTGATAAGAAAAAAGCTGGGTCACCTTTCCTTTTCGTTCCACGGAATCCGCGCCAATAATAAAAACAGTACTGTTCGCCTTAATAGACCCTTCATAAACGCGGCCAATCGCCATGCGTCCAAGGAAATTATCGTAACCAAGGGTCGCCGGCTGCATTCTAAAAGGAGCGGAAATATCCCCCTTAGCCGGTTTTACATGTTCGTAAATGAAATCCAGCAAGGGGGTAATGTCTTTTTTTTCATCGTTAAGACTGCGTATCGCAATGCCCTGTTTCGCGATAGTATACACATAGGGAAAATCGAGCTGCTCAGCGGAAGCGCCAAGCGTTACAAACAAATCAAAAGTGAGGTCGATAACCGTATCCGGCCGGGCCATTGGCCTGTCGATTTTATTGATGATTACCAGCACTTTGTGTCCAAGCTCCAGGGATTTGCGAAGCACGAATTTAGTTTGAGGCATCGGCCCTTCACAAGCGTCCACTAGCAGTAGCACGGCATCCACCGTGCGGAGAATGCGTTCCACTTCCGACCCAAAATCGGCATGGCCGGGGGTATCGACAATATTGAGCTTGGCTCCCCGGTAAGTAATGGAAGCGTTCTTGGCGTAAATCGTGATACCGCGCTCCCTTTCCTGGTCGTTAGAATCCATGGCGCGCTCTTCAAGGCCCTTACGGGAATCAAAATGTTCACTGGCCTTAAGAAGGGCATCCACAAGCGTGGTTTTCCCATGGTCCACATGGGCGACAATGGCGATATTCCGGATATCCATAAATGTGTATTAGGAAGGCATCTAAAAAACTTCAGGCCGATAGATCCTAAACGAAATCCTGAAAAACCTCAAGAGCTACTGAGAACCCGACACCAGTCTTATAAACGCCAATCTTGCAAATGAGCTTGCTTTTAAATGGATATGCGTATAGATTCCTTGCGCTAACATTGATTAACAACACATTATGCGAAATTTTAATGACAACAAGCGATTCGGGGGAAGGAATTCAGGGAAATTTGGAGAAAGGGGCCAGGGGAGGTCTCAAATGTATCAGGCGACCTGCTCGGATTGCGGCAACCAATGCGAAGTCCCCTTCCAGCCCATAGGGGATAAACCTGTTTACTGCAACAATTGTTTTAAAAGAGACGGGGATTCCAGGCCAAACAGGCCGGGCAGATCCGGTTTCGGAAAATTTGGAAAAAGAGATTTCGGAAAGTCCAATTTTGAAGACAGGCAAATGCACGAAGCGACTTGCGCCGACTGCGGCAATAGATGTGAAGTCCCCTTCCGGCCCACGGGCGAAAAACCGGTTTACTGCAGGGATTGCTTCAGTGGAGGCAAAGGCAATAACTTTGAATCAAAAAAACCGGACCAGAGGCCGGACCAAAAAAATGATCAGTTTGAGCAATTGAATAAAAAGCTCGATAAAATTCTACAGGTTTTGGAAATCATCAGCCCAAAAAGGACGTTCGTAATTGAAAAACCAGAAAAGAAAACTGAACCGGCAAAGGAAGCCGAATCGGCAGCCAAACCGGCAAAGAAGGAGAAAAAGGCGGCCAAGAAAAAAACAACGGCAAAGAAGGAGAAAAAAGCTAAATCATAATTAAAACCATTCAAAAAATAGGAAAAGATTGCTTTTAGAACGGTTTTTTGACATAATAACCGAGAAATAAATAACTAAAATAATATGAAAACAATGCACAACCATAAAGTGGGAGTCGTATTTGGATTAGCCTTGGGGATCCTGCACCTTGCCTGGAGCACTTTGGTCGCAACGGGTGTGGCACAAGCCATTTTGAACTGGGTATACAAAATGCATTTCCTCAATAACCCATTTACGGTAGCGCCGTTCAATCTGGGGACCGCCGTCACGCTGGTGGTATTCACTACTATCGTAGGCTATGTCATCGGTTGGATCGTCAGCCTGCTTTGGAACGCTTTGCATAAAGGTTAAGGCCTCACCTTCTTATCCGAAACGATTTTTCCGTCGTCCAAATGGATGATCCGGTCCGCCATACGGCCGTATTCCAGTTCGTGCGTGACCATCACAATGGTTTGGCCTTTCTTATTAAGGTCCTGCAGAAGCTTGAGCACGATAAGGGCATTTTCGCTATCCAGATTGGCTGTCGGTTCGTCCGCGAACAGGATTTTGGGTTCGTGGGCAATGGAACGGGCCACGCTGACACGCTGCTGCTCCCCGCCAGAAAGCTGGCTGGGAAGTTTGTAAAAATACTCTTCCATATGAACCCACTTTAAAGCCTCAATAGCTTTTTGGTAGGCCGACTTCGCATCCATCCCCTGCATTAAAATAGGAACCACCACGTTCTCCACGGCAGTAAGTTCCGGAATAATGGCGTAGTCCTGGAACACGTAACCCAAGTTGCGGAGCCGAAAATCCGTCCTTTCCTGCTCGTCCAGGCGGCTGGTATCCACCCCATCCAAAACCACCTTCCCCGCGTTGGGCCTATCCAGCAGGCTTAGCTGGTAAAGCAAAGTGCTTTTCCCCGCGCCGGAACGCCCCATAACGGCCAAAAATTCACCCGGCTTTACATCTAAGTCAATCCCCTGCAGGACCTTTTGGGAAACGTTCCCGGTGGTGAAGGTACGAACGATGTTCGTGGCTTTAATCATAGTTAGCGTCCAAGAATTGCGTCTAAAGTGTTGCGGCGGACGATCATTTTGGCGGGAACATACCCCGCCACGACCGTGCTCACAAAAAGCAGGACAAAGCGGAAAACCGTGGCGTCAAACGGCACGGCCAAAATCCCATCGCTAAACGGAAAGTTAATGGGATGCGCCGCCACGTACGGCTCAAAAAAACCGTAAATGAGCGCCGTGGCGATCGCGCTGCCCAGGAGCGCGTAAAAAACGGACTGCATCACGTAAGAAAGCTCGATAGCAGTGCCGGAAATCCCAATCCCCTTCATGATGCCAATGAACTTACGCCGCGTGATGGCGTTGATAAAAATGACGATGAAAACCGTGATCACTGCCACTACTAAGCTGACGCTGCCGATAATGGCCCCCAGCATGTCAAAGGTGTTTTCTATGTCCGTGTAAAAAGGGCCAAGCGACTCCTGGAAAGTCTGGATGACCGCCAGCTGGTCCCGGCCGTCCGCGCGGATCAGGTTGGCCACCTTGTCCGGGGAAGCGCCTTTTTTGAGTTTGATGGCGATTTCGTTGACGTTCAGGTCTTCCCGGCTGATCCATTGCCGGAGCTCGCGGGCGTTCATGTACACGCGCCGGCTGACCTCGTCTACTTTAGTTTCCACAATGCCTTTGACCCGGAATTCCTTGGTCTGCCCGTTACTAAATCCAATGCGCACATAAGAGTCCAGAGGGACGTCTTTAAGCAGGGGAAAATTAGGGCCAAGATTGCCAATGTATTCCTCCAAAAGCATACTGCCCACCATGACTTTGCCCTGATCATTGGGGCTCAAATACTCCCCAGCCACAACATAGTTCTTAAGGCCTGTCACCGCGTCCTCAGCCTCGGGTTCAATGCCAAGCACGCTGACACCGACTTTTTGGGAAATGTCCGTTTGGCGGATCTTGTCCTTGTAATGGGCCTCAATG
>JAZDJE010000041.1:0-4379 GCA_043804325.1 Candidatus Peregrinibacteria bacterium | reverse complement strand
GGAAGATAAGCCATTATACAAGCATGAGCCAATCGATGAACCACAGGGAACTACCTTACCCTTACCAACAGGATGAAGCCTCCTGCGGTCCGGCAACCTTAGCGCTGGCGGCACGCCATTACGGGATTCCCGAATGGGATGAGGCGTATTTCCGGGGACAATTACAGGTATCGGAGCATCAGGGGACTAGCAATGCGGAACTGGCCCGGGTCGCCCAGGAACATTTTGTATGCACGGAAAAACACCCGGCCACTCCCTCTGAACTCGTTTTAGCCATCCAAGCGGGCCGGACGGCCATTGTGAACTTTCTGATCCGTGGCAAACCGTATCAACCCCAAAGAGGTGTCTACGTGCCACTGACCAATGAGGAATTGCAAGCCAAAGAAAATCTCGAAGGGCATTTCGCACTGGTAAAAGGACGTGCCAATGCGCATTTGATAATGGATGATCCGTCTTTGCATCTCGGGCCCGATCTAAACATGCCTCTCGCCGAACTAAAAAGAAGGTGGCGGGCGCGTTATGAAGAGTACCGCCAATGGATGCTGGTCCTAGAGGGTAGGCGCGCGCTAAGTGCAGTTTAGCTAAAATGCTGGAGCTGGGCTTTCAGTTTCTCCAACTTAACACGGCTTTCGGCGAGCCTCTCCTGTTCCCGCGTGACAATGGCTTTTGGCGCGTTTTTAGCGAAATTCGCGTTCGCGAGCTTGTTGGACAAGTTGTCTATATATCCCTCTAAATTCTCGATTTCTTTGCTCAGGCGGGCCTTTTCCTGCGTCACGTCCACCAACCCCTTTAACGGTACAAAAATCTCCATGCCGGACACCACATCCGCCGCGGCATTGGGGAGCTTTTTGCCCTTTTCCGAAAGCGTAAGCCGGCTGAGGCGGGCCAGGCGTTTGATGTCGTCTTTGCCGCGTTTCAGGACTTCCAAATGCTCGTGGCCGTAAAGGGTCGCCGCGATGGTTTTGGCGGGCTCGATTTTATTTTCCGCACGCAGCCGACGGATCGTCGTGACCGCCTCGATGATTCGCTCCACCGCCTCCGCCTCGGCCTCCCAATGCAAATCGTTGGGATACGGAGCGCCGATGAGCATTTCCGTTTGGCCGGGCAAGTGTTTCCAGATGGCTTCCGTCACAAACGGCACAAAGGGGTGCAGTAAAATCAGGATATTTTTAAGCACATAATAAAGCACGGCCGGATTTTGTTTATCCCCTTTAGAGAGTTCCAGGTACCAGTCGCAAAAATCGCTCCATAAAAACTCGTACAGCGCTTCCCCGGCCATGCGGATTTGATAGTCCGTCAGCCCTTGGTCGGCCTTTTTAGCCACGGTGCTGAGTTTACCCAAAATCCACCGGTCCGCGTCACTCAGTTTGTCGCCATCCAGGGCGGGCACATCTTTGATCTTCTTTTCTTTCAGAATGCCCAACACAAACCGGCTGACGTTCCACAGTTTATTGGTAAAATTGCGGTATCCTTTGATCTTTTCCTCGTAAAGCCGCATGTCGTTGCCGGGGGTGTTGCCCATCACCATGCTCATGCGGAGGGCGTCCGCGCCGTATTTTTCAATCATGTCCAACGGGTCAATGCACGTAGAGGGGTCGGATTTGCTCATTTTTTTGCCCTCGCGCGTGCGGATTAGCCCATGCAGATACACCGTATCAAACGGGATTTGTCCCGTGGCATACGTCGTCATCAAAATCATGCGCGCCACCCAAAAAAACAAGATGTCGTAGCCCGTTTCCATCACTTGGGTGGGGTGGAACTTGTTAAAATCGGGACTGCGCTTCAAAATCTCATCGAGCGAAAGCGATAAATCATCTGTCAGCGTCGGGTCCACCAGCGTGCTCCACGTCCACAGGGCGGAAGAGAACCAGGTGTCCAGGGTATCGGAGTCCTGTTGCCATCCTTTCCCTTCCGGCGTGCCGGTGCTCACGGCGATTTCCTTACCCCGGTACCACGCGGGCACCCGATGCCCCCACCAAATCTGCCGGCTCACGCACCAGTCTTGCAGGTTATCGATCCAATGGAAATAGATTTTTTCAAAACGATCCGGGATGATGCGAATATCCTGGGTATGGACCACATCCTGCATGACCTCCTTCAGACTCATTTTTTTGCCTTTCCACCCCACTACTCGTTTATTGACGTCGATGAACCACTGCAGCTTGGGCAGGGGCTCCACGGGTTTTTTGGAACGGTATGAAATGGAAAGGGGCTGCAAATAAGGCACCTCCCCGGTCAATCGGCCTTGTTCCCTCAAACCTTGTACAAATTTATCCCGGGCGCCTTCCACCGTCATGCCGGCATACCCCTCAATTTCCGGGGCGATTTTACCCTGTTCGTCAATCACCTGGATGGGCTCCGCGCGGATTTCATCCTGATGCCGTTGCCACATATCGTAGTCGATTTTGCTGTGAAAAGGGGTCACCCCCAATACACCCGTCCCAAATGTGGGGTCAATGGAATGGTCCGCGATCACGGTGACGTTGATTGCTTGCCCCCCGGGCCAGATGACGTCAAAATTCTTTCCGATCAAGTGCTGATATCGTTTGTCGTCCGGATGGACGGCCAGCGCCGTATCCCCCAGCTTCGTCTCCGGCCGGCTGGTGGCCACGTAAATGGGTTTTCCGCCGGTTTGTTCCGCGCCCACGTACTCAAACGTATAAAGGGTGGCTTCGGTTTCCGTATGCTCCACCTCGTCGTCCGAAATAGTGGTCTGTAAAGTCACGTCCCAGTTCACCACGCGCTTTCTGCGATAAATCAGGCCGTCGTCATACATGCGTTTAAACATCTCGTTCACGCAGCGGTTCAGCGAAGGGTCTAGGGTATAGCGCTCCCGGCTCCAATCGCAGCTGGCCCCCATTTTGCGGATTTGCGAACGGATGGTGCCACGGCTTTTTTCCACATGCTCCGCAATGCGCGCCACCAGCTTTTTCCGCCCCAAGCTCCGCGGGTCTTTAATCCCTTCTTCTTTCTGCAAAAGCCGGATCACCACGTTTTCCGTGGCGATGGCCGCGTGATCCGTCCCCGGAAGCCATAGCGCCTCATGTCCCTTCATCCGCCGATGCCGGGTCAGAATATCCTCCAGCGCCAGCATGACCGCGTGCCCCAAATGCAGCACACCCGTGGCATTTGGCGGGGGCATGGAAATGGTAAAAGGTTTTTTTCGCGACCCTGCCTTTGCCTTAAAAGCCCCGGACTCCTCCCATTTTTTGTAAATTTTATCCTCGTATTTTTTGGCCTCGTAAGTTTTTTCTAACATAAAGAAGTCTGGTCAACGGCGTTATTTTAACATATAATTCGCTCTAGGTTAAAGTCACACTCATCAAAAGGGAAATCCTCAAAAGTTAAAAAATCTACTTCGCTACACTTCGTAGATTTCTAAACTTTTGCCCTCACTTTACTCGGCCTAAAGGCCTTCGTTCCGTTCGGAACGGATTTCTCGCATTTACGTGCCAAACTATAATTTCAAATGTCTCAAATGCGGCCACGAGTTCCAAGTGTTGCTCCCCGCGAACCACAAGGGACAAAAATGCCTGGAATGCGGTCATGGGAAAACGAAAAAACTCCTATCCGCCCCCGGCGTGCAGTTTAAGGGAAGCGGGTTCGCCAAAAACGACGCTCGCCTATCGCCGCCCAAAACCGACAAGGAGAAACACTAAAGCTCCATCGTCTCAATATCCTTGAGCAACTGATCCTCGTGCTTTTTCTCATCTTCTTCATGCTGCTGTTCGGCTTGGACTCGCGCTTGTTTTTTGGCCCGATAAGCCCCTTCGTCAAAAGCCATTTTGACTTTATCGGCCTCTTTTTGGACGCCTTTGGCGTACGTTTTGTCCGCTTCGGCAATTTGTTTTTTCTCCGTGCCCAAAATGTCCCGCAAATTGTCCAGCTGGTCCTCCGTCATGATGGGCAAAACATCGATCCAATACTGCCGTTCCTCGTCGTTCATGGAAGAGCTTTGCTCGATCAGGGGAGCGAGGTCGGGAAACTGTTTCCGGGTTTCCTCCGGGATGTTCAGTTTGGACGGAGTGGCCTGTGCGGTTTGAGGATCGTCTGCCAAGTTTAAATTCAGTTATTGCATCATATGATTATACCAAAAATTGCCAGAAAAGGCAATCCGACTTAGGAGGAAACCCAATAAAATCAACCAATCACACCCCTCGCAAAAGCCTTATTTGATCTTCAAAACCTTATATTCAAAAACGCCCGCGGGCACCTTCACTTTAATCACATCGCCTTTGGCCTTCCCAATAATCGCTGAACCGATGGGGGACTCGTTGGAAATCTTGTATTCCGTAGGATCGGCTTCGGTGGAGCCCACAATGGTATAGGTTTCCGGCTCATCGTTTTCCGTGACGTTTTGGACGGTGACCGTGGTCCCG
>JAZDJE010000040.1:0-3432 GCA_043804325.1 Candidatus Peregrinibacteria bacterium | reverse complement strand
TCAATAAAAACGATCTTCCCGCCCACCCGAAGTGCCACGCGGTCCCCTTCGCCAAAGTGAACGTCGGATGCTTCTTTTTCCACGCACAGGTTTACCAATTGGTCGAGCGTGACCTTGATTAGAGAGGCGCTGGCTTTGAGGTCCATAGCTTGCAGCAAATCGGAATGATCAGCCGTGGCCGGTGTAGGAGAAGCAGGGCTCATAAAAATGGGTTCTGGGTTCAATGATTCTTTTTATTATAACAAATTTCTTCCCATTTTTCAATGGGATAAGTATAATTCTCTAAGCAATTTCAAAAATAATCTTGTGATAACCAATAGCTAATCTCGCAATAATGATGAAAGCCAATGAAATCCGCGAAAAATACCTGAAGTTCTTTGAGGGCAAAGGACACAAAATCATTCCCTCCGCCCCCCTGTTGCCAGAAAATGACCCAACGGTGCTCTTTACCACGGCCGGCATGCATCCGCTGGTGCCCTATTTGCTGGGCGAATCCCATCCCATGGGAAAACGGCTGGCAAACCACCAAAAGTGCATCCGCACCGGGGATATTGAAGATGTAGGAGATACCACCCACCTGACGTTTTTTGAAATGCTGGGCAATTGGTCCCTGGGCGATTACTTTAAAAAAGAAGCAATTGAATGGAGCTTCGAGTTTTTAACGGATAAAAAATGGATGGGAATTCCAGTAGAAAAACTGGCCGTCTCGGTCTTTAAGGGAGACAAGGACGCGCCAAAGGACGAGGAGTCCGTCGGCATTTGGAAAAGCCTGGGCATCCCGGAACACAAAATCGCGTATCTGGGCAAAAAGGACAACTGGTGGGGGCCCGCAGGACAAACCGGCCCCTGTGGCCCGGACACGGAAATGTTTTACTGGGTCGGCCAAGGAAAAGCGCCCCAAAAAAGCAATCCGGAAACGGAACCCGATAACTGGGTGGAAATTTGGAACGACGTGTTCCTGGAATACAACAAAACCGCCGACGGCACCTTCGAACCCCTCAAGCAGAAAAACGTGGACACGGGCATGGGGCTGGAACGCGCCACGGCGGTACTACAAGGCAAAAAAACGGTGTACCAAACAGAACTGTTCTTGCCGATCATTGAAAAAATAGAAACCCTCGCCAAAAAGCCCTACAAAGAAAGCCCAATCCCCTACCACATCATAGCCGACCACCTCCGCGCCGCCACCATGATGGCTGGCGACGGGGTGCGCCCCGGCAACGTGGACCAGGGTTACGTGATGCGACGCCTCATCCGCCGCGCCATCCGCCAAGGTAAACTCATAGACATTGACCAGGAATTCACGCACATCATCGCCAAAAAGGTCATCCACACCATGAGCGAAATATACCCGGAACTCCAGCATGAAGAGGAAATCTTAAAGGTTTTCCACGAAGAAGAACAACAGTTCTTAAAAACCCTGGGGCACGGCCTGCGTGAATTCGACAAGCTCATCGATAAGCTGAGCGGAAAAGAAATGACCGGCCAAGACGCCTTTCATCTGTACGACACCTACGGATTCCCCATTGAAATCACCGAGGAAATCGCCCGGGAAAAGGGCTTCACGGTGGACCGCAAAGGGTTCGACAAGGCCTTTAAAACCCATCAGGAAACCTCGCGCGCCGGCGCGGAACAAAAGTTCTCCGGCGGGCTGGCGGACCATTCGGAAGAATGCAAACGCCTGCACACCGCCACTCATCTGCTCCAGCAAGCCTTGCGCGACGTATTGGGCGGCCATGTGTACCAAAAGGGCAGCAACATCACCCATGAACGCCTCCGGTTCGATTTTTCTCACCCCGAAAAACTCACACCCGAACAGCTCCGGCAGGTCGAAGACATCGTGAACAGAAAAATCAAAGAAAACCTCCCCATCCGCTACGAATTGATGGATCCTGCCACCGCCAAATCCCAGGGTGTCATCGGCCTATTTGACGACAAATACACACAACTGGGCAATGAGGTGAAAGTCTATTCCATGGGCGGCTACAGCAAAGAGATCTGCGGGGGCCCCCACACGGACAATACCGGCCAGCTCAAAAGCTTTAAAATCATAAAAGAAGAGGCCTCCAGCGCAGGTGTGCGGCGGATCAAGGCGATCGTGGGGCAAAAATCAAAGCAATAAGCGATAAGTCGCAGGCAATAAGTACTTACCGCTTATTACTTATCGCTTGTCTTAGAGGTGGTTTTTTGGTATAATATTAAGAATAAATAACAAACGAGCATGTTGGGTTTCCTTATCCAAAACGCGTACGCCCAAGCCGCCTCCACGGCGGCGGTGCGCGGTGACATCACAGCCGGAAATACGGCAACGGCATCCGGAAGCCTGCAAGGGCTGATCAATTTCGTCATAACCAACATCGACAACTGGGTGGGGGGGATCGTTGTGGTGTTTGCCTCATACGTGCTCGCCAAATTCGTCGCCAATTCCGCCAAGGAATCCATCATCAAAAGCAAGGGGGAAGAAGTGCAGGAAAGCGCCCTCGTTTTGGTGGAACGGGTCACCAAAATCCTCATCATCGGCGTGGGGATCACCATCGCGTTCGCCATCAACGGTTTTAATTTCACGGCCGTCATCGGAGCTGTATCGCTCGGCATCGGTTTCGCCCTCAAAGACATTATCGGAACGTTCATTTCCAGCGTAGTTCTCCTCTCGCAAAATCGCTTCCGGATCGGGGACTTCATTCAGGTCAGAGACCTTTTAGGGACCATTGTCAGCATCGACACGCGGGTAACCGTGCTGCAAGCACTCGACGGGTCCGAAGTGGTGATCCCCAACCAAACCATGCTGAACGAAACGATCATCAGTTTCTCCACCAACCCATTCCGGCGCGTGGATATAGAGGTGGGCGTGGACTACAAAACCGACCTACCCATGGTAACGAGCCTGATTCAGGGCGTGATGGAAAACCATCCCAGTGTGGTCGCAAAACCGGCTCCCACCGTGCTCGTCGATGAATTCGGCGAAAGTGCCATCAAGCTGAGCGCCCGCTTCTGGGTAGAAAGCAGCGCCAAGTGGCTGGACATCCGCAGCAACATGGCCAACCGCATCAAACAAGCCCTCGACAAGGTGGGTGTGAACATTCCATTCCCCATCCGCACGCTCAAGTTGGACGAAAACGACCGCGCGTTCCTCAAAACCATGGACAGTCTCAAAAAAGGTATAGTCCCGGAGAAGGCGGAAGTGCCAACCGATGAAACGATCCGCCAGGCCGCCATGGAAACGGCCAACACACCCCACGTGCCTAAAGAAATACTCAAAAACAACTCCCATGCCGACCTGATGCAGGCTATGGACAAAGCGGAACAAAAAACCAGAGAAGCGAAAAAAGACGTGCCGAGGAAAATAACGGAAGGCCCCAAGAAAGAAGCTGTCTCAACCCCTCCGACACATGTGTAAGAAAATAAAAACCCTTCCGGAATCCTGTGCAAAGG
>JAZDJE010000039.1:0-2045 GCA_043804325.1 Candidatus Peregrinibacteria bacterium | reverse complement strand
TCCCCGGCGCCAATGGCGATTTCCGGATAATGGCCAAAATGGTCCAGTTTGTGCTGTTCCATGGCATTTCCTATCGCGATCAGATCATCCAGCATCTTGTTGTTGTCCGTTTTCACCCGCATCTGCCCGACCCCCATAACGGCCACCGTGCTTAAAATGCCGATGATCACGACGACGATGACCAGTTCGACTAAAGAAAATCCTTTTTTCGTTTTTTTGTTTTCCATTGGGCGTATTTTATCAGAATCGGGACTATGGCGTAAACGTTTCATTCACTTCAAACGTTTTACGGAACTGTAAAGGGATGGAAAGATTTAAATGGTATTTGGTGTCGTTGAGCCTGTTGCCGGAAACGGTGGAAATGCGGTAATGCATGGGGCCGCTGAGGGCCGTGAGCGCCACTTTGTTCATGTGAATGGGGGTCGCGGGGTTGAAGGTGACAATGTCGTCGTAGCCCGCGCAGTCTGCGGCGACCACGTGGTACTGGGGACCTTCGGTATTATTGATCAAAAGGTCGCCTTCCTGGGCTAAATCACAGCGGTTCCATTCAATGGTGACCGGTTCCGCAATGCTGTAAACGGGACTGCTCTGTCCATTATCCAAAAAACCTTCAATGGCGCCGGTCTCTTTGGAAACGGTTCCTTTTATGTCGTCAAAATCCGCGCTGGCCAGGCTATTCAGGGTCATCGGGTTAAGGCTTTTCAAATAACCCGCATAGCTTTCCGCGTAGGCCTTTTGGCTTTGCCAGCGCATCAGGCTTTGCTGACTCAGGGCGTTGCCGCGCAGGCGGGAGCCAAAGAAAAAGAAGACGCTGGTGAGCATTACGCCCAGCGCGATTGTCCAAATGAGGATACTGCCCCTTCTGTTACGATAACTCTCTCTTTCTCTGCGCTTACGGGTCTTTTTCGCATTTTCAGTCATGGTTTTTGATTTACCCCCATCATATCAAACTTTGTATTAATCGCCAGCGTAAATGACCTGTTTTTCCAGATCCTTTTGCAAGTCTTCTCCGGAAAGCAGCGTCCAGCCGTCGCCTTCGGCGCTTTCCAAGTGCGCCCGTCTGATGAAGTTGAACTCATTGCCGGAGGGGCTGTAGGCAAACAGCGTTTTAAACTCTTGTTCTTTGACCTTATAGACTATGGCCATGAGATTTTGGCTTTCCGTGATTTCAAAACGCAGGATTTCTGCACTATCGGTTTCCAACAAATCGTCTTTGTACTTGGTGGCGGTATCCATGACGCGCGTGATGTTGATAGGGGTACTAACAGGAGTGGCCATTCCTTCGTCCACACATATGTAACGAGTGGGGCAGCCGTTAACGCTGAAGTGGCTGACCTGGTAATTTTCGCAATTCTCAGGAGTGGGGACAAAGGGGCACGTGGCGTCATCCGCCGTGGCGCTTAGGGACACGCAAACCCCCACCGCGTTTTTGTCCGTGCTGGACAGTTCGCAACGGAAACCCTCGTCGCATTTCAACTTGGCCGCTCCGGCGCACCGTTCGCCGGTAGGCCGCTTAAAATAGAGTGGCGTAAAGGTTTTCATGAGGTCATAAAAAATTTCTTTTTCCTCCTTTTCGTTTTCATCCGATCCACTAAAGGTGAAAGCGACTTTGTATATTTTGCGCTTGGAGGGGTTGGGCACATAAAAGCGAATGGATTTTTCTTCCGCGTACCGCAATGACTTTTGGGCCCCTACGGTGACTGCCGTACCTTCGCCTTCTTCCCTATCTTCCACAAAATCTTCCGCCAAGGCGCTGGTGGCAAAAACATTCACCGCAAGAACTTCCTGTCCTTCGGAACGCAGAGTGACTTGATTGACGCCTTCGGAAAGCTCCCACGTTTCCGGATATTCAAACTTAAAACCGGCATTCGTGTTTTCGTATGAATTCCATTTGCCGGTTAAGTCTCCCCCCTCCCAATGAATGGCGGTTACGTTTAACACCGGTTTTGCGTTACCCATGGGATCGCTCATGGCTCCTTCTACGGTCACGCGTTTTTCCAGGTAACGGCCTAAATTAATTTCCTGGCTTTGAAGCAGGTGGACGT
>JAZDJE010000038.1:0-4483 GCA_043804325.1 Candidatus Peregrinibacteria bacterium | reverse complement strand
GGCGTGAGCATATCGAAAATGGAAATAGAGAGGCCGGACTTGGTGGCAAATTTAAACCCAACGCGTTTGATTTCATCTGCCAACTTGGCTGTGACCTCCTTACCGCATCGATCCAGCGCGTCTGCCAACAAACTATGAAGGTCATTTTTGCCAAAAGTTTTGTTCATATAACCCATTTCCTTCGGCAAAAACGAATTGAAGATAAGACGTCCCACGGTTGTTTCAATAATTTGTGTTGCAGAAGCAGTGGTCTTCGACTTTTTCTTGGTCTTAAGTTCGTCAACGGGAGCAGCAGCCGGAATACGGGCTTTGATGAACGCCTGTAAATCCACATGCCCCATACGGTAAGTGTTAATGGCTTCCCCAAGGGTACCAAAAACCATGCCCTCACCTTTCTTTCCCTTAAACCCTTGCGTCAAAAAGTAGACCCCAAGCACCATGTCCTGAGAAGGAGTGATAATGGGTTCGCCCGCGGACGGTTTAAGAAGGTTGTTAGCAGAAAGCATCAATTCCCTGGCCTCGGCTTGAGAACTTTCAGAAAGAGGAAGATGGACAGCCATCTGGTCCCCGTCAAAGTCTGCATTAAAGGCCGCACACACCAAGGGGTGAATTTGAATAGCTTTTCCTTCAATAAGAATGGGTTTAAAAGCCTGTATGCCAAGGCGGTGCAGGGTCGGCGCGCGGTTGAGCAGTACCAATCGTTCCTGGGTCTCTTTTTCCAAAATATCCCATACCTCTTTCTTACTGGACTCAATCAAACGCTCCGCCCCTTTAACGTTATGGGCAAGTTCTCGGCGGATGAGTTCGCCGATCACAAAAGGCTTAAAAAGCTTTAAGGCCATTTCCTTGGGAATACCACACTCTGCCAACTTGAGCTGGGGACCCACCACAATGACGGAACGCCCGGAATAGTCCACGCGTTTTCCAAGGAGATTTTGACGGAAACGCCCTTGCTTTCCCTTAAGCATATCGGAAAGGGAGCGGAGTTTGCGCTTATCGCCGGCAGTGAATACCGCACGGCCAGCACGGGCAGAATTGTTAAATAGGGTGTCTACCGCTTCTTGCAGCATGCGCTTCTCGTTACGGCAAATGACTTCCGGAGCGCCAATGGCCATCAGCCGCCTAAGACGGTTGTTACGGTTAATCACGCGACGGTACAAGTCGTTGAGGTCGCTGGCGGCAAAACGGCCGCCATCCAATTGGACCATAGGACGTAGGTCCGGCGGGATAACGGGAAGCTGAGTGACCACCATCCACTCCGGACGGATACAAGCCTTATGAAGGGCGCTGGCAAGGACCAGGCGACGCGTCATTTTCTTCTGGCGCTGGCCAGTGCTCTTAGTGGAATCGACTTCCAATTGTTTCACAAATTTTTCCAAATCGAGGTTGGATAAGATCTTGCGTATGGATTCCGCACCGGTCCCTGCGCGAAAAACATGACCAAACTTCATGGAAAGATCGCGATACTCCAGCTCACCAAGCACCTTGCCAACTTCAAGGCTTTCCAAATCATGTTTGGCCTGATAATGCTGTGCATCCAATTCTTCAATCTTCTGCGCAAAACTGTCCTCAATTTTGACCATTTCCCTCGGGTCTTCTTCCTCCGTTTCAACCGCTTTTTTCTTTCCAACTTTTTTATCCTTTTTTTTAGTCTTAAACTCAGTGCTTTTGGATTTGAATTCCTCCTGGATCTGATGTTTATACTTCTTGTAATCCTCGTCCAATTGAACAAGGGCTTCCTTCTTGGACTCGTGATCGACTTCGTTAATAATATAAGCCGCAAAGTAAATCACCTGTTCAATGGCCTTAATGGGCAAATCCAGAAGAAGGCCAATACGGCTAGGCGTGGAGCGTAAAAACCAAATGTGGGTCACGGGAACGGCCAAACTGATATGCCCCATCCGCTCACGGCGGACAATGGAACGGGTGACCTCCACACCGCATTTCTCACAAACCACCCCGCGATAACGAATGCGCTTGTATTTCCCGCAATAGCACTCCCAGTTTTTGGTGGGGCCAAATATTTTTTCGCAGAATAACCCATCGCGCTCCGGCTTTTGGGTGCGGTAGTTGATGGTCTCGGGCTTGGTCACTTCGCCATTCGACCAGCTGAGAATGGATTCAGGGCTGGCAACCGACAAGCTGATGGCGTCAAAATCCTCATGTTTACGAGGACCTTTGTGTTGCTGGGGCATAATAAATAGGTATTATTAAATGAATATTGGCTAAGCAGGCGCTTCGGTATTGGGGTTAAAAACATCATCCATCTCCCCCGGATTGGCGTCCGGAATAAAAGAGGTATCATCCCCGCCGCTATCGTCCTTGGGGCGTTTTTCCAGCATAATCATGTCCTGGATAACGACCTCAGTCTTAAAAATACGGACCCCTTCGGGACCATCCCAGGAACGGGTCTTTAAATAACCTTCCACATAAACAAACTTGCCTTTTTTTAAGTAACTGCCACAAATATCGGCAAGCTTTCCCCAGGCCACCACATTATGGAATTCGGCCAATGACTTTTTTTCGCCGCTTTGAGTGACCCACTCGCGATTGGTTGCCATTCCAAAAGTGACGATGGTTTGCCCATTGGCGGTCTGCTTCACCTCCGGATCCCGGGTCAAATTCCCGATCAATATAACCTTATTAATGCTACGCATAAGAAATAAAAAATTAAGATTCGTCCTTCACCGTCTCTTCCAGCTTTTCAATATCCTCGTCTGACACTTGGCCTTCCGGGGACTCGCCTTCCAGGGCAGCCCGTTCCATGGCATCCACAGCATCCATTTCCCCTAAATTTTTACCGGCCATTTCGGCCGTAACCTCACGTTCCGATTCGCCGGAGCTAGTGAACTCTTTAATGCGATGAGAAGAGGGAATATCGATGCTTTCCTCTTCCACGGGGATCTCAATAACGTCTTCCAATTCAACAGCGGCAACCTCTTTTTCCCCTTTCAGTTTAATGAGACCTACATCCAAACAAAGGCTCTTGAGTTCTTTCACCAGCACGTTAAAGCTCTCCGGCACGCTGGGGGTTCGGATGGATTCGCCTTTTACAATAGACTCGTAAGCACGGGCCCGGCCAATGACATCATCGGACTTAATGGTGAGCATTTCCTGTAACGTATGAGCGGCCCCATAGGCTTCCAGTGCCCACACCTCCATTTCTCCAAAACGCTGACCGCCATGTTGGGCTTTACCGCCAAGGGGTTGTTGGGTAACAAGGCTGTAGGGGCCAACGGAACGGGCGTGAAGCTTATCTTCAACCAAATGAAGGAGCTTGAGCATATAGACCTTGCCAACAACAGTCTTATAATAAAACGGCTCACCGGTTTTGCCATCGTAAAGCTGCATCTTGCCATCGGAGGGAAGGCCGGCATCTTTCATCAGCACTTCAATTTGCTCCGTTAACATTCCATTTAAAGCGGGACTGGCCACGTTAAAACCAAGGACATCCGCCGCCCATCCCAAGTGAGTTTCCAAAATTTGACCGATATTCATACGGCTGGAAACGCCAAGGGGATTTAGGATAATATCCACAGGAGTGCCATCCGGTAAAAACGGCATGTCTTCCTGGGGAACGATTTTAGAAATGACGCCCTTGTTTCCATGGCGACCGGCCATTTTATCCCCTACTTGGACTTTACGGGTTTGGGCCACGTAAACCTTGATCTGACGGATAACGCCGGTAGGCAATTCATCCCCTTCCTGGCGGGTAAAGATTTGGACATCCACCACCTTGCCGCCCTCTCCGCCAGGCAAACGAAGGGACGTGTCTTTCACGTCCTTAGCCTTATCGCCGAAAATGGATTGAAGGAGGCGCTCTTCCGCCGTCAACTCCGTCTCCCCTTTTGGCGTGATCTTACCGACCAAAATGTCCCCCTCATGAACACGGGCGCCAATGCGCACGATGCCGTCTACGTCCAAATCCTTAAGGCGCGCTTCCCCCACATTGGGGATATCGCGCGTGACAATTTCCGGACCGAGCTTAGTATCGCGCACGTCCACAGAAAAGACCTCAATGTGAATGGAGTCGTATAAACCTCTGCGCGCCACCACGTCGGAAAGAATGACCGCATCTTCATAGTTATAACCGCACCAGGGCATATAGGCCACCAGCAAATTTTGGCCCAAAGCGAGCTCCCCGTCGTCCACGGCTGTTCCGTTGATCAAGACATCGCCCTTTTGGACCTTATCCCCTTTCTTAACGGCGGGACGCATGTGAATGGCGGTCGCCTGATTGCTGCGCTGGAAAGTAAAAATGGGGTAAGTCTCCTTTTTGCCATCGGCATAAGCAACCACCACTTCATCCGCATCGGCATAGGCTATAGACCCCTTGGTGCGGGCCATAACGGCCTGACCGGAACTCTCCGCCGTCAATCCCTCCATCCCCGTGCCCACAATGGGCGCCGTGGGGCGGATAAGGGAAACAGCCTGCCGTTGCATGTTCGACCCCATGGACGCGCGCGTATTGTCATCGTGCTCC
>JAZDJE010000037.1:0-13703 GCA_043804325.1 Candidatus Peregrinibacteria bacterium | reverse complement strand
CCAGCTGTCGTCGCTTGTATTGGCAAAGCTGAATTGGCCGTTTTGGTATTCCATGACGCGCCCGGATTGGGTGAGGAAGACAATAATTCCCTGGTCTTCCATGGCGGCGCTGGCAATAACGACTTCCGTTTCGTCAATGACTTTGGGTTCCAGCACTTGGTCTAAAATGATTTCGTATAGCGTGTCGTAT
Organism: Candidatus Peregrinibacteria bacterium; assembly: GCA_043804325.1. GTDB lineage: Bacteria > Patescibacteriota > Gracilibacteria > UM-FILTER-43-11 > UM-FILTER-43-11 > JAZDJE01. The sequence goes on along the minus strand of JAZDJE010000037.1, from coordinate 13,513 downwards.
TCGTACGCAAAGAAATTGTCATCCATGCTCACCAGGCCCAGGGCTTTGACGTCTTTGTTTTTTTCGCTCAGGTCCACATAGGCCTTTGGCTCCTTGAGCCGGACGGTGTTGTTGATACTGTCCCGTGTGGTTTGAACTTTTTCCAAAAGAATGAGCACTTCATCCCGGAAGTAATTGGCTCCTAAAATGTCGCGCGCTTCCCGTTCCACGTTGTCTAAAATGGCATTCGCGGTCTCTTTTTCGCCGGAATACCCCTTGGTGTTAGCCACTTGTAAGTCTTGGTTCATGGCTTCCACCCGTTGGCGGTATTCGCTACGTAGCTCTTCGCTCCGGCGGCTGTCTACCAGCAAAGAAACGCTGATAATGAGCACTAAAACCACCCCCATGAGCGCGGCCAAGATCCCCTTGCGGTTCAGGTTTAGTTTTGGCATTCCTGCTGGAGACGCTTGCCGGGCTGGCAGTTTTTTTCCTATTTTTTCCCTGAGGAAGGCGTAGGTTTTTGCCATCCCTTGTTTGATGGGTTCCAGGAAGGAGTATCGATTGGACTTTCTCAGGCCGATCGGAGCCCCCTGGGGGAGTTTAATGTGTACGCAGGTGACGCCCATGCTCAATTCGTTTTCCGACATGACCAGCTCCCGCAATGCGTCTACGGCTTCGGCCACCCCTTCGCTTAGGATTTGGACGATTTGGGACTGAGTGGCTAGCCTTAGGAGCCGGGAGGTGGCGAGAATGACTTTGTCATCGGCTTTCAGTTCGCCGCTGGCGATGTTGGCAAATAGATCTTTAGATTTGTCGGCCAATCCCTCGCTGATCATGGACAGTTTTCCGCGCCGCACTAAATATGCTTCCGCGTTTTTCGATTGGGTTAAGTGCAATTCGCTTTCATTGAAAACGGCCAAGATGGCGCTGATTTCTCCCACGGCTTTTGGCCCCCGTTTTTCCCTGAGGTTTTTGATGATCAGGTTGATTTCTTTGAGCGTTTCTTCAAACCGTTCGTAACTGGTGGATTCCGATTTTCTGAAGAAGACGTCCTCGATCGTTTCAATTATGTTCTGGACGGTGGAACGGGCATATTTGGTATCCCCTTCAATTTCCACCGCGAGCCATACCTGCTCTTCCCAACGGGGTTTTTTGACGGTTTTAAGCTGAATGAAGTGACTGGTGTCACGAGCAACCGAAAAGGTGTCGGCAAGGATTTTGAATGACATTTTTTACTTGTTAATTTTCTTAAGGAATATCTTATCAGTTTTCGTACGCCCCTTCAACTTGCTTTTCATTTTATGGCTGTCATAATTTAACTATCTCTTAACCCTTTAGGCCTGTGCAGATTAAAATCAATACCCAACACCTTCATTTATACCCTCAGCAAGAGGCGCTTGTTTTAAAAAAAGTGGAGCACCTGACTACTTTGGCTGATCGGCTGACCGATGAGTCCAGCCAGGTGAGGGTGGATTTAGCCCATGAAGAATCCCGGCGGTCAGAAGATGCCTATGACTGCCGTATCACTTTTTTTGTCCCTCAGGACACGTTGCGTGCGGAGGCCCATGGAGACACGCTGGTCAACGCTTTGGATGAGGTGATTGATAAAATCAAGACCCAGATCGAACACTATAAGGCTAAGATACATCGGGTGAGCAAGCGGAAAGGATAATGCATCCATCATGAATAATGTCGTTCGACAGTTGGTTTATTTTTCTCCTTTCGTTTTCCCCCTTTATTTTTTTCGGATGGAGTTTTTTGGGATCCCCTTCACTTTTTTGGAGGTTTACGTTTATTTTACCTTTTTGGTGTGGCTGCTTGGTTTGCGGAAGACGGGTTTTTCCTTAAAGCGTCCGCTTCTCTTTTATTATTCGGCCGCTGTTTTGCTCTTTTTAGGGGTTTCTTTCGGGATTTTGGCCGCGCCCGCGTTCATCGGTTTGCCGGATGGCAGTATGCTTAACGCCCAGCAAACGGCCCTGGGAGTTTGGAAGGGATGGATCGTCATGCCCTTGTTCTATTTTGTTGTTTTGACCCAGTCTTTGAACGATAGCCACCAGGTTGAGTTTTTACTCCGCCGCTATGTTTATTCCGCGGTGCTGGTGGGTTTACTGGCGCATTTACTCGCGATTTTTGGGGATGGGCTTACCTACGATTTCCGTTTGGCCGGGTTTTATGAGTCCGCCAACTATTTGGCGTTATATATTCTGCCGGCCATAACCCTTAATTGTGTTTGGTTCATGCGGCGCCGGGCCTTTTCCCGGTTGCAGAACGGCATTGACGTTGCAACGCTTGTCATTCTTTTTTATGTCTTGTTTTTTACCAAGTCCTATGCGGCGATTTTGGCGCTTTTTGGGACGTTTTTTCTCTATGCGGTTACCGTGATGGTCCGCCATCGCCAACAGTCCAAAAAGGCGTTCGCAGGGGTTGTGGCGCTTGTCGCGATTTTTGTTTTGATCGTGGCCAGCCAGGTCCATTCGCTTAAGTTCAAACAGTTTTTGGATACGGAGAACCGATCCAGCACTACCGTGCGTTTTGAGATTTATCAGATCGGTTGGCATTTGATTAAAACCCATCCTTTGTTGGGCGTTGGGCCGGGACTTTTTCAGGCGAATTACCAAGTGAGCGCCCGGGATGTTTTGGGACACGACCCCATGGAGTGGAATGTGCCGCATCCCCATAATATTTTCTTTGCGTTTTGGCTGAATGCGGGAGTACTGGGGCTTTTATCTTTCTTGCTCCTCTTTGTGCTGGCGCATTACCGGTTTACTTATCCGCTCTTGGCGTTTTGGTCGGTGGTGTTGCATGGTTTTTTTGATACGCCGTTCTGGAAAAACGATTTGGCGATGGTTTTTTGGCTGATTGTCGGAGCGATTTTATTATCTCAACTTAACCAAAAGGGAAATGCTCAAAAATAGCAATAATCTTTTTCGCTTTGCTTCACAGATTTTGCTATTTTTGCCCTTGTTTCACTCCTCCGAATATCTTCGGAGTCGTTTCACTTCGGAACGCATTTCTCGCATTTACCTATGGAGTTCATCCCCTTAAAAAGTCCGCGGCTTGATACGGGCGTGGATTTGGTCCAAGTATTGGATCAGGTGCTTACCCGACGCGGTGAAGTGCTTCAGGAACGCGATATCCTTATTGTGGCTTCCAAGGTGGTTTCGTATGCAGAGGGCCGCCTGGTCCCTTGTGAGAGTATGGAGCCATTGGTACGAAAGGAAGCGGATAAGGTATATGGAAAAGGGGAGATGCTTTTGACCCTAAAAAACAAGATCCTTATTCCCAATGCCGGCATTGACCAAAGCAATGCTCCTATGGGCCAGGCCATTTTGTGGCCTGAGGATCCTTTTATTTCCGCGCGGCGGTTGCGGGCGGCCTTTGATTTGACGGAATTTGGCGTGCTGATTACTGACTCTACCGTTCGCCCCCTGCGGCGCGGGGTGAGCGGCATTGCCATTGGGTGGGCCGGGTTTGAGGGGGTGCAGGACAAGCGGGGGTCTGTGGATTTGTATGGCCGCAAGCTCAAATACACCCAATTGGCCGTGGCGGACCAGCTGGCTTCCGCCGCGGAACTTTTGATGGGTAATACCAATGAGAGCATCCCATTTGTGATTGCCCGGGGTGCGGACGTTGTCTTTACGGATCAGTCCTTTGGTCCAGACGATTACTGGATTGATCCGTCCGAGTGCCTTTACCGATCTAATTTGTCTTTATAGACAAAAAATTAAAAATAAAGTCAATAATTTTTCGTGACCTCTTTGGTTTGATTCTAGCATGGCCGTCCTATAATATAAGCGCGCTATGTATAAAGTCGCGGTTCTTGCTTCCACCAACGGGACGGATTTTCAGGCGATGATTGACGCTAAGAATCGCGGCGAGCTTGCCAATGTCCAAATGACCTGTCTGGTGACAAACGTGGCGGATTGCGGGGCGATTTTTAAGGCTAAAGACGTTCCTATTCCCGTGCATTTTGTGGATCCCGCGGGCAAATCCCGGGAGGAATTTGACCGTGCCGTGCTCCGGGTTCTGGACCGTCACCAGGTGGATTTGGTGGTGCTGGTGGGGTACATGCGGATCATTGGTCCTGCCATGATCGCGCGGTATAAAAACCGCATTCTCAACGTTCACCCTTCGCTTTTACCCAAGTTTGGCGGAGGGATGAATTTGGACGTGCACCAGGCTGTTTTGGATGCGGGGGAAAAGGAAACAGGCATGACCATTCACGTGGTGACGGACCAGTTGGATGCCGGTCCTATTGTGTGCCAAAAGTCGGTTGCTGTGAGTTCGGACGACACGCCGGAAACGCTTAAAACCAAAGTTCAGGCTTTGGAAAAAGAGTGGTATCCTAAGGTGGTGCAGGATTTCGCGGATGGGAAAATTAAACTTTAGCGGATGGCTTTGAACTTTTGGCAAAACAACAAGCGGCGCAATTTGTGGCAGCATCCTTTGTGGGGCCAGTTTCAGGAGAAAATCGGCCGCAGGATATGGACCATTGAGGTGGAAGGAGCGCAAGCTTTGGTGATTCGGCGCGATATTCCTTTTGGAAAAAACTGGCTGGAAGTGCCGCGCGGGCCGCTTTTTACGGACGCCGAATCGCTTTTTAAGATCGTCCACGAAATCAAAGGGCTGGGGCAGGAGCAGGAGTCGATCTTTATCCGTTTTTCCTGTTATGATCCGGCCATTACTAAATATGACCTAAAGGTCCGGAATTACGACTCTCATCCGCAGATGAGCCTGGTGCTGGACCTGCATTTGTCGGAAGAAGACCTTTTGGCCCAAATGAAACCCAAGGGGCGGTATAACATCAAAGTGGCCCAAAAACACAACGTCACCATAGAATCCAGCCGCGACGTGACGGCGTTTTATAATATTTTGCGGACGACGGCGGAACGGGATGGGTTTAAGCTGCATGGCCAATCGTATTATCAGACTCTGTTGGAGGTACTGGGAGACCGTGCCCAGCTTTTGGTGGCCCATTACGAAGGACGGCCCATTGCGGGGGGGATTTTTGTGTATTTGGACGAGTGGGGGATTTACTATTACGGCGCTTCGGAAAGCCATTATCGCAATGTCATGGCGCCATATTTAATCCAGTGGGAAGCGATTCGTGAGGCTAAAAAACGAGGATGTAGGCACTATGACTTTTTGGGTGTGGCGCCGGAGGGAGCGCGGAACCACCCCTGGTCCGGGGTGACGGAGTTTAAAAAGAAGTTCGGCGGGGAAGTGGTGAATTATCCACAGGCGCGAGAACTCCCGCTCAGGAAATTCTGGTATTGGGCGTATCGGGCGTATAAGGGGCTACGATAGACGATATTGACATGTTTTATGTTGATGTCTAATATGGTACGGCAAGTGGTGGTTTTGATGTGTTTGTCATGGTGATGAACGCATCCACTGCCTCGTTGCCCCTTGGGGAAAACACGATGTCACACCGTCACTTCTATGATGAATCTCCCGAGAGAGGCCCCTGGTATCTTCGCGTTCGAGGGGAACGCGAGACCTTCGTGGGCCCTACCAGTGACAAGATGGAGCTGGTGAGCATACTCGGGAAGGCCCGTGTTCCGACGGGGAATATCATTCCCTTCAGCGATCTGCCTCCCGATGCCACTTGTCAGTCGATTGCCTTCTTCCAGCGCTCGGGCATGACGGCCTGATCCCGTCGCTTCCCCCTCCTTTTGGCCCCCGGCGTTTACACCGGGGGCCGCCATTCCAAAATCCACCGGTTTTTTTGGTATAGTAGAAGGTGCCATGACCAAAAAAGAGAAAGCACAGGGCATCATGCGGATTTTGAACCGGCTTTACCCCAAGCCGATGATTCCTCTGAAGCATAAAAGCCCCTTTACCTTTTTGATTGCCGTTTTGCTTTCGGCACATACTACGGACAAGTCCGTGAACGCCGTAACGCCAGTTCTTTTTCGGTTGGCGGATACGCCGGAAAAGATGGCGCGGTTGGGAGCCGAAAAAGTTCGCGCCATCATTAAACCCTGCGGATTGTCGCCCACTAAATCTAAGAATATTGTGGCGCTTTCTAAGATTTTGGTGAAAAAACACGGGGGGCAAGTTCCGGACACGTTCGCGGCGCTGGAGGCACTGCCTGGAGTGGGGCATAAAACCGCTAGCGTGGTGATGAGTCAGGCCTTTAATCACCCGGCTTTTCCCGTGGACACGCATATCCATCGGCTGGCGTACCGGTGGGGGCTGAGCACCGGCAAAAGCGTGGTCCAAACCGAGCGGGACCTTAAAAAAGCATTCCCTCGCGATCGATGGAACCAGTTACACCTGCAACTCATTTACTTTGGACGCCAGTATTGTCCCGCACGGGGGCATCAGGCAAAAACATGCCCGATTTGCAGCCGGTTTGGGCGGAAAAACTTGCAATAACTTCGATTTTTTGGTATAATGATATGATTTAGAATTAAAAATCATATCATGAAATCCTTAAATTGTTTTTCATTAAGTTCGTTTTCACCTCGCGAGAATCGCCTTATTAGTAAGGGGGAGATTCCTGGCGATGACTATGGACCAGGTCATGCCGCGAGTCGCCGTACTGATGAGATTATCCGTAAGGGTTTGGAAGGGGGGAAGGTTTTGCCTGGAGCTGAAAAACGTGAGGCTGATCGAGCAGCTGCCCGTAAGAGTTTATCTGCTCTTCAGGGCGCCCTTGGCCCTGTTGATAAAAAGCGTGTTGAGGAGGCGAAAAAGAAACGGACCGAAAGACTTGCCGCTAAAGGAGAGTATGATCTTAGTCACGGTAAAGATACTCCGGAGGCAAGGGCGTTAAAGGCAGAACGTGCCGCTAAGGCCGCTCAAAAACAAGCTGACGAATGGCTGGCAAAGCATGGCAAAGAAAAGAGTTCGGCCGCTGCTCCTCGTGTGGAAATGGGGAACAATCCAGTTGTTGTGGCCCAGGAAAGGGTAAGGGATGCCGAGCGACGCGCTCAATTGGCCGCCGAGAAGGAACGGATGCTTGCGGATGCCCGGGATGAGACGGAAGTCATTGATCTTTTTACGAGGCGTTTTGGCCCTATGTCCAGGGAACAGCAAGAAAGGGTTATGGCTAATTATAGAAGGCAACGTGCGGAAAGGCCTCAAGCTGTTGCCAAAGAGTCCTCTGAACAGAAGCCAAAGGTACGTGTTTCTAAAGCGGAAAAGCAAGAGCGTCAAGAGGTCGCCAAGACTATTCAAGGGCTTAGAAAATCAGATCCCAAAGCCTATGCCAAGTTTGAAAAGGCTTACCCCAAGAGCCGCGATTGGCATCGATTAGCTGCTTTTGAGAAAAATTGGTTAAAAGATTATAATGCAAGGCAGGAATTTGAGAGTGAAGCGGCTACCGCCAAGGAGGCAAAAGCTAAAGAAAGGGCTGATGTTTTTGCCGCTCGCCATCTTTATAAAGGAGGAAAACATGAATTTGCTCCTACGGTTATTGAGGGGGGAGTGAATGGTCCAGATGAAACAATCGCTATGGCCGATGAAAATCCCGATAAGAAATAACTGATTATTGCATTCGTCCCACCGGCATGATTTTGGCGGGCTGACGTTGGCTATTGGCGATTTCTTCCTGTTCGCCGGTTTCGGTGTTGATGCGGTATAGGGTGCTTATTGCTTCGCTATCCGCGGGGCCGGCAGAGGTCCAGGTGGTGGCGTAATACAGGTGCAGGTTGTCGCCGGCCCAGGTAAAGCCGTTTTCTATAAAGGTGTGGGTCGGGAGGTCCGGGGTGAAAAGCGGGCGCAGATTGACCCCATCCACATCAGCGACGTATAACGTGTGTGGCCAGGCGGGTTTTTGCATGAACGCGATTTTTTTACCGTTGGGGGAGACCGCCGCAAACATTTCTTCGTCCATGCCCTGGGCATTGGGGTTTGCCTGGTGGGGGACCGATAAGCCAGTGGGTACTTGCTTATCATTTTCCATTTTATACAGCGTCCAAAAGGCATCTTCGCGCACGAAAAAGACAGGGTTTTCCGTAGTCGGCTTGAGTTGCCAATGCAGTAGGCCGCTAAGGACGGCGGCGAGGACAATTAAAATGGTGGCCGTGCGTTTGGTCATGGTTTCATGCGGTTAATCATGCGGGGGAAGGGGATCGTTTCCCGGATATGCGCCACGCCGCAGATCCAGCCCACCGTGCGCTCCAGCCCCAGGCCAAAGCCGGAATGAGGGACGCTGCCATATTTGCGCAAATCCAGGTACCATTGGTACTCCGGACCTTTGAGCCCTTCGTGTTCAATGGCTGCCTTTAATTTTTCGTAGTCGTCTTCACGCTGGGAGCCGCCAATCAGTTCTCCCGACCCTTCGGTGCCGATCAGGTCGTCGTTTAAGGCCAGTTCTGGATTTTCCGAGTCCGTTTTCATGTAGAACGGTTTGATTTTTTTGGGCCATTTGTGGATGAAGACGGGGACGTCGGAATTTTGGGTCAGGAGCCCCTCGTCGTCGTTGCCCAAGTCTTCCCCGTATTTAATGTCCGACCCCAGTTTGTTGAGCTTTTTGATGGCTTCGTCGTAGGTGAGCCGGCCGAACGGGGCGTTGATCTTTTTGAGCGGTTCGGTGTTTCGCTCCAGGATGGCGAGCTCTTTTTGGCATTGTTCCAGCGCGCGTTTGACGATGAATTTGACCATGGCCTCCTGGATATCCATGCTTTCGTCGTGTTCCACGAACGCCGCCTCGGCGTCCATCATCCAGAATTCCGTCAGGTGGCGCTTGGTTTTGCTTTTTTCCGCGCGGAAAGTGGGGCCAAAATCAAAGGCCCGCCCCACGGACATGATGGCGGCTTCCAAATACAATTGGCCGGATTGGCTGAGGTACACCGTTCCTTCGTCAAAATATTCCACTCCAAACAGCGTGGTGGCCCCTTCGCAGGCGTTGGGCGTCAGGATGGGCGTGTCGATCTTGATAAAACCGTTTTCGTGGTAGAAATCGTAAATGGCCTGGATGACCACATCCCGTACGCGTTGGATGGCCCATTGCTTGCTGCTGCGGAGCCATAGATGGCGGTTGTCCAACAGGAATTCCGGGCCATGTTCCTTTTTGCTGATGGGATACTCGTCCTGGCAGAGCTGGACAATTTCAATAGCTTTGACCTGCAGTTCAAAGATGTCCTCGTGTTTGGGGTGCGCGGTTACTATTCCTGTGACTTTGACCGAGGATTCCATGGTGAGCGCTTCGGCCCTTTTCATGACTTCCGCGCCGGTTTGCCCTTCCGCTACTACGCCCTGCATGAAGCCCGTCCCGTCCCGCAATTGCAAAAAGTAAATCTTCCCGCTCCCGCGTTTGTTGAACATCCAACCGCGTATAGTGGCTTCTTTTCCTACATGGTTTTTGGCGTCGGAAATAAAAATATTCATAAATGTCGAATTAAACAGCCACTCTTTTATAGCAAAAAAGCTCCTCTCTCGCCAGTGTTGTTATCGGCGGCCCTCTTCGAACTGTTTAAGAAGTTCGGCAAACAGTTGTGGAACCAGCGCCATTTCTTCCGGAGGGCAGACATGGGCAATCCGCATTTGGGTCAGGCCGGGGTTGGGCTGGCCCGGTTTTGTGCCGTAAAAACCGGCCATGGGCGCGGTGAGCAATGTGGTGGGCCGGCCCTCTATATTTACCGCCCCTTTTTGTGCGCAGTACAGCACAAATTCTTTTGCGCTAAAGCCGGGGGCGGCAATGTTACGCACGTCGACCACGGAGTAAATGGCCGCTTGTGTTTGGGAGACAATAGCCCCCTGGACGAGATCCCGTATCCCTTCGGCCATTCGCCGCATCAGCTCTTTATAGTAGTCCCGTTGTCGCTTGAACCATGCCTGTAATTCTTCCCTGCTTTGGCTTGTGAGGCCTGCAAAGATGTGTTGTCCCAATGTATTGGAGCAAAGATTAGTGGTTTGCTCGGCGACGGCCCTGGTATGGAACTCTTTGTTGTCCGTGATTAGCGCTCCCGTGCGCAGGCCGCAGGCATTCCATACTTTGGACGCCGATTCAATACTGATGCGGCGGCCTTCGATGCCGGGGACGTCTTTATCGGTCACGCCCCAAATGCTCGAAGCGGGTTCGCCGGTATAATGCAGTTCCCGGTAGGCTTCGTCGCTGATCATCCAAATATCGTGCCTGGCGCATAATTCCGCCAATTTTTTGAGCGCTTCCCGGTTTATAAATTGGCCGCTGGGATTGTCGTAGGGGATTACTAAAAACGCGCCCGGTTTTTCCCTTTCGATCGCTCCTTCAATTTCCGCCATGTCCGGCAGGGTGAATGTGCCGTCTTCTTTTAAGGCGCGGGTGACCGATACCGTTTTTCGTCCTAGGCGCTTGGCCATTTCTCCGTAATTGGTATAAGCGGGATCCATGACCAGGAGTGGTTTTTCTTCCGTCCCTGCCGGGCCGCAACAGCCTAAAATAGCCAACTCCATGGCTTGCGACCCGCCGTCGGTGATTTGGACGTAGAGGTCTTTTGCGCTGAAGCCGCTGGCTTCAATGACGTGCCTGAACGCGTCTTGCGTCTCTGCCGCGCCCACGGTAGGGGTATAGGGGACCACGCCCTGTTCTAAGAGGCTTCCTTTGTTTCCCCAATGGTGCATCCGCTCTTGCATGGCGGGGTGCATGGGAAGCGAAACATTTCCAATGGCCGTGTTAATGTCACGGGCGCCATCCTGTCTTTTGGCGAATTCCGCGCTTGCCAAACGGATGGCGGAAGGTTCTTTGTTTTGAAAGTGCTCTGAGAGCGATGGCATTTGTGATGGTTTTACATTCCCATTCCACCCATACCGGGGTCCGGCATGCCGCCTTTGCAGCATTTGTCAGGTTCGGGGAGGTCGGTGACGGCGGTTTCTGTGGTCAGGAACATGGCAGCCACGGATGCCGCGTTTTCCAAGGCGCTGCGGGTGACTTTTTTGGGGTCAATAATGCCCTCCTTGAACATGTCCACGATCTGATCTTCGGGTTTGAGCTTGAGGCTCTTAGTAGCATCGTAACCGCTGTGCTTGTTCTTTTTCCACGCGTCGACGAGTTTGCCCGCTATAGTAGCCCCTTCCACGCCGGCGTTTTCCGCGATTTGCTGCAAGGGGTAAACCAGCGCTTTTTTGATGATTTCCGCGCCGATCTTTTCTTCATCTGACTCCATTTTATCCGGATTGATCACCTTGGAGGCTTGCAGTAAGGCGGCTCCGCCTCCAATGACCACGCCTTCTTCTATGGCGGCGCGGGTGGCGGACAACGCGTCTTCAATGCGGTGCTTCTTTTCCTTTAATTCCACTTCCGTGGCGGCGCCCACTTTAATGATGGCGACTCCGCCAGTTAGTTTAGCCAGGCGTTCGGCCAGTTTTTCCTTGTCGAATTCCGATGTGGCCTTTTCGTGTTCGGCTTTGATTTGTTTGATGCGGTCGGCTATGGCGCCTTTAGACCCTTTTCCCTCCACAATCGTGGTGTTGTCCTTGCTGCTCACCACCTTGCGGGCGCGGCCCAGGTCTTCCAGGTCCGTATTTTCCAATTTAAGGCCGACTTCTTCACTGATGACGCGGCCGCCAGTGAGGATGGCAATGTCCTGCAGCATGGCCTTGCGGCGATCGCCAAAACCCGGGGCCTTGATCGCCAGTGCGTTGAACGTGCCGCGGAGCTTATTGACCACCAATGTGGCCAGCGCTTCGCCTTCCAAATCTTCCGCGATAATCACCAGGTTCTTTTTGCCGGTTTGCGCCAGTTTTTCCAACAAGGGCAGGATTTCCTGAATGCTGGCGATTTTTTTGTCCGTTATCAGGATGTGGGCGTTTTCGTAGACGGCTTCCATGTTTCCTGCATCCGTGATCATGTAGGGGGAAATGAATCCGTTGTCAAACTGCAGTCCTTCCACCATTTCGGTCGTTAGGCCCATGGTTTGGCCTTCCTCCACCTGGACCACGCCGTCCCCGCCAACCTTATCAAAAACGTCCGCAATCAATTTGCCGACCTCTTCGTTTTGGGCGGAAATGGTGGCTACTTGGGCCATTTCTTCCTTGGTGGTGATTTCCTTTTTCATTTTGTCCAGTTCTTCCACCACCTTTTTAACGGCCTGTTCAATGCCCGCCTTTAAGAGCATGGGGTTCATTTTACCGTTGGTGATGTGGTGCATGCCCTCTTTAATGATGGCGTGGGCCAGCACGGTGGCGGTGGTGGTCCCGTCGCCTGCCACGTCGTTGGTTTTGTTGGCCACTTCTTTTACCAACTGGGCGCCCATGTTTTCAAAGGGATCCGGGAGGTCAATTTCCCGCGCAATGCTCACTCCGTCGTTCGTGATGGTGGGCGCGCCGTATTTTTTATCGATCAGCGCGTTGCGGCCCTTGGGCCCCATGGTGACGCGCACGGCGTTGTTTAACTTTTCAATGCCATCGAGCAGTTTTTGACGAGCCTCGTCGGCGTGAATGATTTGCTTAGCCATTTTTTGTAAGGATTAAGAATTAAGTAGAATTCGAAGCCTAATCAGTTATTTAACAATAGCGCGGACAGAAGTCATCTCCACAATTTTATATTCTACGCCGTCCACTTTTACGTCTTCGCCGGAGTAGCGGCCGTAAAGGACCTTGTCGCCCACTTTTAATTCAATGGGAAGCTCGTTGCCATTGGTGGAAATATTGGTTTTGGAAACCGCTACAATTTCGCCTTCCTGAGGCTTTTCTTTATTGGCGGTATCCGGAATAACGATGCCGCTTTTAGTGACTTCTTCGGCTTTTAGCGGTTTGATGACCACGTAGCCGTTTAAAGGGGTGATTTTCATGATTGAGACGTTAGGAAATTAGCACTTTCAAAATACGAGTGCCAGCTTATTCTAGCAATCGTGGACAGGGTGTCAATATTTTTTATTTTATCAGTACATATCCTTCCGTGCTAACGCCGTCGTCAAATTGGTGTTTGACCCAAGTGACGGCGTCCAGGTTTTGGAGGTAGGGGTTTAAGAGGGCGCCAAAGCGGGTGAGGTCCAGGAGTTTGCGGGCGTTTTGGAAGTCTAAAAAAGTCATTTCTTCGTTCACTTTGCTGAGGTTGCTCAGGGCTTCACGGAAGGCAGGATTATTGGCTAAAACGTCTTTGGCGTCCATGACCGTTTTGACACCGTTTAGGCGGTTGCTCAAAATGAGGACTTCATTCGTTACAGCGTAACAGAAACCATATACCGTTTCTTTGGATTCCGTACAATCCACCGTCACGTTTTCCACGTTTTCCCTGAGTTCTTTGAGGTTGTCCGCATCGGCGACCATTTCGCGGCTTAGCGTCCCATCGGGCAGGGTGACCGTTTTGATTTTGGGCGTGAATTGGGCGGCCAGCAGGCTAAAGCCCTCAGCCAGCTTTTCCATTTTTTCCTTTATTTGTTTTTCGTTCTTGTGCCCCAGTATCAATTGGATGCCAAGGTTGTTGTCTTCCGTGACGAACAAATCAAGCGCGTATTCGCCGTTGAACAAGGGGTAAATGTCATCCCTTAACTTGACGTTTGCCCCAAATAGGCGGTTGAGTTGGGCCTGGATGGCCCCTTCCAGCAAGATGCTATAAGTGGGATTGAGTTCGCTTAACGTTTTAAGCGCGCTTTCCCATTCC
>JAZDJE010000036.1:0-3357 GCA_043804325.1 Candidatus Peregrinibacteria bacterium | reverse complement strand
CACCGACAGGCGCCTTAATGGCCTGCTTCTTAAAATTAATCTCGCATCTTTGGCTGACGGTAAATGAAAGTCCGCCTACAACCACTTTTTCTTTGACATCGATTTTTCTAAGATGCCCATCGCCACTGATGAAAAGCGTGGTTGGAGCCAGCGGCTGCTGTTTGCCCGCTTCTTCACCGACGAAAGGCACGAGAAGGGAAATGGTTGAAGCTGCTGTCATAGTACCTTCATATACCAATGCTTTCTCTTTGCCATATTTATCCTCTTTTTTATAGGTAAAAGAGCTTTTTGAAAAGCTAGAAGTTAAGGGATTATCGATGCTTGATTGGAAAAAGTGTGTGGCGAAATCGGCATCCAGGAACGTCTTCCACCCGGCATCTCCCTGATAATACACCTGATTGCTCAGTAGGGTGATTTGGGCTTTTTTTGATACGGCTGTTTTTACCGCCTCCATCGCCTGATCCAGGCTGAGCTGGCCTGCGCCTAAAGCATTCAGCACGCCAAGAGTATTGATTTTGTCCTGCGAAGTGGTGAGCGCCCGGTCTCCGCCTGATAATGTCCCTTTTAAAATATTCTTGTATCGTTTCAATGCTTCCAGGGTAATATCGACGGCCTTTTTTTGATCGGCGGTGAGATTACTTGTTTTCGGCGCTTTGGCCACGCCCGAGGTAATAGTACAAGTGAAAGAGTAGTTCGTGGATGCTGTGGCTTCCTTCCAGGCTTGGTTGAAAAGGGTTTCCCGCGAAGGGGCTGCGGCAAACGACGATGAGGCCTGAAGCAAAATTCCAAGCACGATTAAACAGCTCATGAAGGATTTGTTTTTCATAAAAAGCGCAAAGGTTATAAATTACCTTAAGCTATACTCTCATCAGAGGGAAAGTCAACAATTTTTACCATGTGCTATACTGCAGGAGTTCCAAATAAAAAATAAATGGATCAAGACAAAAAAACCATTCGGGTGTTCGGCTGGGCGGCATTTTTGAATGATTTTGGGGCGGAAATGATTTATCCGCTCTGGCCTTTTTTTGTAACCACGTTTTTAGGGGCGAACATGGCCGTGCTGGGATTCATTGATGGACTGGGGGAAGCGCTGGTTTCGATTTCACAGGCGGTTTCGGGGCATCTGGCGGATAAGTGGCAAAAAAAGAAAGTGTTTATTTGGCTTGGGTATGTGTGCGGCGGACTTTCACGTCTGGGATATGCGCTTTCCACTGTATGGCCGCAGCTCATTCCTTTTAAGATTTTGGATCGGGTGGGTAAAATCCGCGGCGCCCCGCGGGACGCCATGCTCGCCGACATGTCTGTTCACGAAAACCGCGGGAGGCATTTCGGGTTTTTGCGGACGATGGATAATTTTGGAGCCGTCTGCGGGATTCTTTTTTCAATTCTTCTTTTCAAATGGCTGGGATATAAAATGTTGTTTCTCATCGCCGCAATCCCCTCGTTCATCGCGGCCTTGCTGGTTTTCAATTTTCTTAAAGAGAAAAAAAGCGACGTGAAGATTTATAAAGGATTGCGGCTGAAAGATCTGGATCGCAATTTTAAGCGGTTCCTGTTTTTAAGCGCTTTGTTTGCGCTAGGATCTTTCAGTTACTCGTTTCTGCTTATTTACGCAAAAGGTTTCGGAATTCCTCTGACGCTGATCCCCCTTCTCTATTTGCTCTTCAACGTGATGGCGAGCCTGAGTGCGATGCCCTTTGGACGTTTCGCGGACGCGGTGGGCCGCAAGCCCGCATTGATGTCGTCGTTGTTTTTGTGGATTTTGGTGTGCTTCGCCTTCATCGCCTGGCACAACATGTTGGGAATGATCATCGCGTTTGTGCTGTACGGTTTGCATAAAGGGGGTTTAGACACCCTGCAAAAAGTGATGGTCGCGGAACTCGCGCCTGCCGAATACCGTGCCAGCGCGCTCGGAGGTTTTCAGATGGTGATTGGACTGGCGGCGTTGCCAGCCTCGCTGCTGGCCGGCGTGTTGTGGGACACGATTAATCCCCTGCTCCCGCTTTACATTTCAATGGGGCTGACCACGGTGGCGGTTCTGTTGTTGTGCACGGTCAAAGAGAATACGACGAATTGAGTCCGTCTAGCCCGCTCGGGGAATGCGGGAAAGTTCGCAGATGAGATCCAAGTTGTCGTCGGGAGCGGTTCGGTTAAAGTTTTTAAATCCGCACAACTGGCACAGGTGCTCCACGCGGGCGCCTTTCTTTTTGTTCAGTTCCAATCCGATCGGCGCCATCAGCCCATGGCATTCGGAAAGCCGGTCACCCGGGACTTCCAAGTCCACGTGCATTGAAAAAAGGCAAAAGGGGCAATGGTTGCGGCACGTGCCGTGCTCCAGGGCTTTCACCGTTTTTCCGCATTTTTTATTCGCGCACGTAAACCCTTCGTTGATTTTGATCATTTTCATACGTTGAACTTAAAGTGCATCACGTCGCCGTCACGCACCACGTATTCGCGGCCTTCCTGCCGCAGTTTGCCTTTTTCACGCGCGACAACTTCGCCGCCGCAGGCGATGTAATCGTCGTACGCGATGGTTTCCGCCTTGATGAATCCCCTTTCAAAATCCGTGTGGATCACGCCGGCCGCTTCGGGCCCTTTGGCGCCGATGCGAATGGTCCAGGCGCGAACTTCTGTTGGGCCGGCGGTGAAGTAGGTTTGCAAGCCCAGCAACCGGTAGGCCGCGTGAATAACGGCGTTGAGGCCGGATTCTTTGAGACCGAGTTCCAGAAGGTATGCTTCGGCTTCTTCCGGCGTAAAATCCGCCAAGTCCTCTTCGACTTTCGCGGAAATGGGAAGGATGGCTTCGTTTTCGGCCAGACCGAGTTTGGCGTGCGCCGCGGCCACATCAAAACCGGCGAGCTCGTTTTCTTTTAAATTCGCGATGTAGAGCATCGGCTTGGCTGTGAGGAGTTGTAAAGTTTTGAGGAACGCTTTTTCTCCATCGGTGAGGGGCATACGGATGATGAGCGTTTCGGATTCCAGCGCCGAGCGGACTTTGGCGAGTACTTGGGCCTGCCAGATGAATTCTTTGTCGCCGCTTTTGGCTTTTTTTTCGGTATCCGAAAGGCGTTTTTTTATGGTTTCCAGATCCGCGAGCATGAGTTCGAGGTGAACCACGTCCATGTCGATTTTCGGGTTTACGCCGCCGTGCACGTGCATGATATCGGCATCTTCAAAAAACCGGAGCACCTGCGCGATCGCGTGGCATTCACGGATGTGGGAAAGGAATTTGTTGCCGAGGCCTTCGCCCAAACTGGCGCCTTTGACCAAACCGGCAATATCAACAAACTCCACGGCCGCCGGAACAAGCCTGGCGGGATTCACGAGTTCGGCGAGTTTTTTGATGCGCGGATCGGG
>JAZDJE010000035.1:0-4451 GCA_043804325.1 Candidatus Peregrinibacteria bacterium | reverse complement strand
TTTTCTTTGCAGACCATTTTTTTAAATCCGTTTTGCTGGAGGAATTTGCGGAAACCCTCTTTGGAGCGGATGGTGAATTCAATTTCCCGATTCACTTCTGTGCCTTTTTCACGGTGTTTTCTCTTGAGGGTCATTACGGTGCCGCTTTGCGTTTCGCGGAGACGAAAGTGAAACGATGGGCCGTTGGCGTAATACTCGTCTTTTTTGACGCGTTCGCCTTGGAACACAGCGATTTTGGGGATTTCATGCTGAAGACGCTTGAGGTCCGCTTTGGTGAGAGGGACTTTGGCTTCGACTTCGACCATGTTTAACGGTAGATGATATCGTCCCGGTGAACGCCAACGCCAATGAAGTTGATGGGGGCGCCGATGAGCTCTTCCAGGCGCAAAACGTAGTTTTTGCAATTTTTGGGCAGGTCTTTGAAATGATGGGTTTTTTCGATGTTTTCGTCCCAGCCCGGCATTTCTTCATAGTTGACTTCGGCACGGGTGAAGTCTTCCAGCGACGCGGGGATGTAATCCAGGCGTTCTCCGTCCAGTTCGTAATGGGTGCCGATTTTAATGGTTTTAAACTTGCTGAGGACGTCGAGTTTTGTCAGGCAGATGGAGTTGATGCCATTGATGGTGATGGCGTTTTTAACCACGGTGGCGTCAAACCATCCGCAGCGGCGCGGACGGCCGGTCGTGGCCCCGTACTCCCCTCCCTGTTCCCGGAGCATGTTGCCTTCCACTTCCCCCAGTTCCGTGGGGAATGGGCCGCTGCCCACGCGCGTGGTGTAGGCCTTGGCGATCCCCACGACGCCTTTGAGCCGGCACGGAGCCAACCCCAATCCCGTGCAAGCGCCTCCCGCCGTGGTATTGCTGGAGGTCACATAGGGGTAAGTCCCCTGGTCCAAATCCAAATGCGTCCCCTGGGCCCCTTCAATCAAGATGCTTTTACCTTCCTCTTGCGCTTTGTTGATATATTCGGTGGCGTTGGTGACGTATCTCTCAATCCATTCCGCCGCGTCTTTGTAGTAGTTGATCTCCTGTTCGATGTTGAACTCGAATCCGTAGGTTTTCATGTGGCGCTCGGCATTGGTACGGAGCCTGCTGGCAAATTCGTCAAAGTTCTTTAAGTCCGCCACGCGGATGCCGATGCGTGCCGCTTTGTCCATGTAAGCCGGACCGATGCCGCGTTTGGTGGTCCCCACTTTTTTATCCCCTTTGCCTTCCTCCTGGACTTCGTCAATGATTTTGTGGTATCCAAAAATCAAATGGGCCCGGTCCGATATAATAAGTTTGTCTTTCACATCAATCCCCTGCTCTTTAAGGGTCTGGATTTCTTCCAGTAACGTGGGGATGTGAATAACGGTGCCGTGTCCCACTACGCATTTTTTCCCTTCGTGAAGTATGCCGGAGGGGATCAGGTGAAAAATGAACTGTTGGGTTTTTCCGTCTTTGTTCACGCAAATGGTGTGGCCCGCATTGGCGCCGCCGGCGCAACGGGCCGTGATGTCGTATTGGGCGGAGAGGATGTCTACTAGTTTTCCTTTTCCTTCGTCCCCCCACTGGGTGCCCACAATATAAATAACCTGACCAAGTTTTTTCATGATCTGGCTTTCGTTTTTAATCGCAAGACGCATGGTGGTGATGTTAAAAGCGTTGCTATGTTATCAGAGCTCTCCTGCCTTCGCAAGCATCAACAGTTTTTTGAGCGTGTGGACGGGCAGGCCCACCACGTTCCAGTAGTCCCCTTCCAGTTTTTTGATCCATTTTTTCCCCGCCCCTTCTATGGTCATGGCGCCGGAACTGCCGCGCCAGCGATGATTATTCAGGTAACGGTCGATATCTTTTTCCGTCACGTTGTTGAAGTACAGGCGCGTACGGTCGACATCGACGAATTCTTTTTTAAGCGAGCGGTTCACCAGGGCTATTCCGGAATATACGTCGCAGTGGGCGCCGGGATAGGTTTTTAAAATAGCTTTCGCCTCCTTTTTATTCTTGGGCTTTCCGGAAATGGTGCCGTTTTTAAGGACCACCAGTGTGTCCACACCCAGTACCCAACTTTTGGGATGTTTTTTGGCAATGGCCCGTGCCTTTTTTAGGGCGATCCTTTTGACAATGGCGTGGGGGCGTTTCCGCCCATCATGGCTTTCTGCAATATGACTAGGAATCGCCTTAAAGCGGATCCCCAATTGTTTTAGGATCCGCTTTCTTTGAGGGCTTCCGGAAGCGAGAATCAGGCTATTTGGCATTGATCATTTTGGTCACTTCCTGCAAGGTCCGATTCAGTTGCTGGTCTTTGTCCGTTACCGTGATATCCGGTTGGACCCCGTTTTTTTCGATGCTCCTGCCGACGGGCGTGAGCCATTCGGCAATGGTCAGCTTGATGCTGGAGTTGTCTTTGAAGTAATTGAGTTCCTGGACCGTCCCCTTCCCAAAGCTGGTTTCTCCCATCACGGTGGCCAGCTTGTAGTCCTGCAATGCTCCCGCCACAATTTCCGAGGCCGAGGCGCTGCCCTTATTGATGAGGACCACGGTGGGGTAGTTGCCTAACTCCCCTTTGCCGGTGGCGAATTGCGTCATGGTGTAGGTGCTGTATTTGATTTTGACCACTGCCGATTGCGGCCTCAGGAATTGGTTGAGGATCCTAATGGCTGCATCCAGTAAACCGCCGGGATTGTCCCGCAGGTCCAGGACAATCCCTTTGATCCGGGGGTCTTTTTGGATCAAGTCCGCCACCGCCGCGAACTCCTTGTCGGCGGTAAAGCTGAACTGCATCAGGCGGATGACCATGATGGTTCCGTTTTGCTGGGTCTCGTATTCCAGCGCGTTTATTTTGATCACGTCGCGCACCACTTTGATTTCCTTTAGCGAGCCGTTGCGCCGCAGGGTCAAGCTCACCGTGGTGCCTTTGGGTCCTTTGATGAGGGCGACGGCTTGGTTGAGCGTTAACTCCTGCACGGCCTTGCCATCTATCTTTAAGATGACGTCTCCCGCTTCAATGCCGGCTTTTGAAGCCGGTGAGTTGATGAGCGGGGCGATGATGGCAAGCTCTTTTTGTTCGTTGAATCCCACCATGGCGCCAATACCCTCGATCTCTCCGTCCAGATCGTCTGAAAACGAGGCATTTTCCAGCCTGTCCATGTAGACGGAATACGGGTCATCCAGGGTTTGGGTCATGGCGCGGATGGCGGCATCCGCCAGCTTATCGCTATTTACCCTGTCCGGGTCCAGGAAGTTCTTTTGAATCAAGTCCCAGGACGTGATGATTTTTTGGAGGCCGAAGTCCTTCACGCTGCCGGTCTGGCTTTCCGTGGTGAACGTGGGAGCTTTTACGTTGACCAGTTCCATTCTGTAGATGATTTGGGCGGCTTCTTTGCGGGTGACCTGGCGGTACACGCCGAAATAAGTGGGGGTTTGGGGTTGGGTGAGCTGCAGTTCCAACGCCCGCATGATCAGGGGTTTTAGCGTTTCATTGCGTGCCACGTCTTTGTAAAGAACTTCTCCCACGTGCTGGGTGGGGATGGGAATGCTTTTGGAGTGGAACGCCAGCGCCAAAGCGTCGGCTATTTTGAGCTTTTCATAGGGGCGCGCCCTTGAGTCCCGTTCGGAGAGGATCCCCTGCTTCAGGGCCTCTTCAAAATAAGACGCATACCATGCGCTACTCTGCGTGTCTTTAAAAGGCAAATTTCCCGTTTTTTTGGGGGTGAAACTGCGATTGTTGATCTTGACCAGGTATTTGATGAATTCCGCCCGGGTGATGACCAGGTCCGGTTTAAAAAATTTGGCTTCCGAAGAAATGACATCCGCTCGCCTCAAGTACTCTACCGCGTTGTAGTACGGGGAAGAGCTGGGCATGTCTTCGTAGGCCCAAGCGCTTGTGCTTAGGATTAGTAGGCTAAGCGTAAGAGCGATGAAACATTTTTTGAGGAGTTTCATGGAAATGGGGTTATGGTTTGATATCGATGCCAGGGACGGGGAATTTTTTGCAAAAGGTTTCCACGTCGCCCTTTAATTTTTTTAAGTGTGCGTCGTTTTCCGTGTGTTTGGCCACGTCCACGATCCACTCCGCGATTTGTTTCATTTCCTCTTCCTTCATACCGCGCGTGGTGATGGCAGGGGTGCCCAGCCGCACGCCAGAGGGATCCATGGGACTGCGCGGATCGTCGGCAATCATGTTTTTATTGAGCGTGATGCCGACCTTGTCCAGCGCCACCTCAATTTCCTTGCCGGACTTATCGAAAGAAGTGATGGTGTCGATCAACATCATATGGTTGTCCGTTCCATTGGTGATGAGCCTGGCCCCTTTGGCCATCAGTGTTTTTGCCAACACTTTGGCGTTTTTAATCACTTGGGCGGCGTAATCCCGGAATTCCGGCTTTAACGCCTCGCCAAACGCTACGGCCTTGGCGGCGGTGTTGTTCATGTGGGGACCCCCCTGGAACCCGGGGAAAACCGCTTTATCGA
>JAZDJE010000034.1:0-4930 GCA_043804325.1 Candidatus Peregrinibacteria bacterium | reverse complement strand
TTGCCCCCCGCCTCCGCCGTCCCCGCAAACTTCAAAACCAACCCAACCCAAATTAAGACGGAAGACCAGCCAAAAGTCAAAGCGTATTGCGCCCGGCTGGGACAAATCATGTGGGAAAATGTCGGCATTGTGCGGACGATGACAGGGCTTAAAGAAGCCAAAAAATTAATCGAAAAAACCCCCTCCAAAGACTTCCGCATAGAGCATCGCAAAAAGGTATGCTATAAAATAATCGAAGCGTGCTTAAACCGCCCCGCAAGCTTAGGGGCGCACTACATAACCACTGACCTATAATGAATTTGCAGTGGCATCAAATCATCGTCTTCATCATCGCCATCATTCCGGCGTTCATTTGGCTGTACTTGTTTCTCCGTAAACACCACGAAAACAAATGGCTGGTCATCCTGACCTTCATCGGCGGCATGGTGGCCGCCAAACTGTTGGCCACATATCAGGAATACTGGAATACCACCATCAACTTCATTTTCTTTAAGGTGAGCCTGGTCGACTTCCGCAGCAATCTTTCGGCGTTGATCACCAACGCGTTACTGGCCACTTTCGTCATCTTTTTAGGTGTCGGGGTGATGGAGGAATTCATCAAGTTCTGGATCATGCGCTTCATCAACAAGAACTTCTTTAGGTCCATCGACGATGTCATTGAGCTGGCCATCATCAGCGCGCTGGGCTTTGCGTTTTTCGAAAACATCCTGTACTTCATCAACCAATGGGAGCAGCTCAGCGTGGCCGGCTTCTTCATGTTCGCCTTGTTCCGTGTAACCATTGTCACCATGGTGCACGTGTTGTGCTCCGGCATCCTGGGTTACTACTACGGCATGGCTTTCTTTGCCTCGCCCATGCTTCAAATCCACAAAATGAAACAGCATAAGGTCCATCCCGTCATGGGCTTTTTTAAACGCGTCCTCCACTTTAAAAAATCCCAAATGTACCACGATGAAATGATGCTCATTGGCCTGGTGGTGGCCATGTTCACCCACGCCATGTATGACTTTGTGCTGTCGTTGGAATTCTCCATTTTGGGCATGCCGCTGTACCTGCCCGTCATGCTCCTGTACTTCTTTGGCGGTTACTGGTACTTAAGCCGCCTGTTTATGCAGAAGGACCTGGACCTCAAACTCGGTTTGGTGGGCACCCGCGTGATGCCCAAGGAGGACTTTGAAAAGCTCCTGGGGGAAGTGCAGGAAATCAAGGCCAAGATGAAACAGGAAATCGCCAATGCTTAAAATAGGTCTGCTATTAAAACAACGCGCCAAAACCGACGAACGCCTGGGTGAAATTTACGTCTTTGTGAGCGGACTGCTTTTTGCGGGATTTCCGGTGCTCATCAATTACACATCGGATAAAATTCCCCCCACCTTTTTTGCCGCCATTACCGATTTGATCGCTGGAGCTATTCTTGTAGTCATCATGGCCGCACGGGGGCAATTAAAAGAATTGGCCGTCCGTAAGGCATGGCCGTATTTGCTGATGGTGGCCATTTTTATCATCGTCATTCCGCGCAGCTTGTTTTACAACGGCACCCGATTCACCTCGGCTATCAATACCAGCATTCTACTGGAAGTGGAAATTTTATTTGCCATGCTCTACACCACGCTGATCGGCGAAAAAATGACGCGCTGGAAATTACTCGGCGGGCTGGCGGTCTTTTTGGGGACTATCCTGACACTCTACAATGGCCATTTTGTTTTAAACAAAGGCGATTTGATGATCGTGGCTGGGACCGCTTTCCTGCCCATTGGTAACATTTACGCCAAAAAAGCGCTCAAGTTGGTCAGCCCTTCCGCCGTTATTTTATTCCGCTCTTTAGTAGGCGGCCTGGCGCTGCTGGCTCTCAGCACTTGGTTTGATGCCGGGACCGATTACGGTATGGGCCACTTAGCCATTGTCCGCACCTTCCTATGGATCATCCTTTTAAACAGCGTCTTAATTACCATCATCCAAAAGTTAGCGTGGTACGGGGGATTAAAACGATTGGAAGTAGGCAAAGCTACCATTATTGTCATGAGTTATCCCGCCTTTAGCATGATTCTGGCAAGCATATTTTTGCGTGAAATTCCCACGCTCTATCAATTCGGTGGGCTCTTGATCATTTTCGCCGGGTTATTTAGTATAACGGCCCATAAGTCCGAACTCCCCGCGCATGTCGAGTAAAAAACGTGTCACCAAAGGCAAAAAAAAGCATGTCGATTTCACCAAACTGGAACTCGACGACCAAATCAAACTCATCACTCAAGTCCTTAAGAGGGAAGTGGGCCCCCTATTGGCCATGCATGGCGGAGGGGTTGAAATCATGGATATTGAAGGCATGGACATCATCGTAGAGTGGCAGGGGGCTTGCAGCGCCTGCCCCATTGCAGAAAACGCCACACTCCCATACATCGAGGAAGTATTACGGACACAAATAGACCCCGGACTGAATATCGTGACCCTTTAAAATTTATTCCTCTTTGTGTTCCCTTTCCTCTTTTTCGATTTCGTCCAGGGCATCGGTCTCCATTTTATCGTATACCTCATTATATTCCTCATGGGTTTCCGCTTTTTCTTCAGCAGCCGTTTCGGTAGACGGCTCGTCGCCGACCTTCCCGAAAACTTTAGCGGCGGCCTCCGCAGACTCATGCGATTCCGGGACCACTTCTACCTTTTTGGGTTTGCGATGGAAAAGCTTGGCAAAGAACCCTTTGGGCTCTTCCATTTTTTCCCAGCCTTTTTCATCCAACGGATTTTCATCCGGACCTTCCATGAAGACATCCGCAGCTTCGTGGGCAGAAAGACACTCACAGGATTCTTCCTCCGATTTATGCACGGCTACAGCTCTCGGCGTTTCCCCCGGCATTTCGGGAACGGTAGAAGCCCGGTGCTTGTACAGGCGGCGGATAAAGACCACCACAAGGCCAAGGGCGAAGATTAGAAGGCCAATGGCGATGGGCAGCCCCATACCGATAAAGGGTTCTTCTTCAATGCGGAAGAACACGTTCACGCTGTCCGAACGGGCCTGTCGCCCCAATTCGTCGGCCTTGACGGCGTATAGGGTCACCTTATGGGCCACATTTGATTCTAAATTGCGAGGGGCCTGGATGGCAAAAACCCCTGCCTCACTGTCCGAAATAACGGAAGAAGCCAACACAATGCTATTCCAAACGGCAAAAACTTGGCTGCCGAATTCCGTGTCCCCAAAGACAGACGGCTGGAGCTCGTGGATCAGCACTTCCTCACCTTCTTTTAAGCTGTCGGCGCGGACATTGCCGATCCAGATTTCCTTAAAAGCGCTCGGGGATTCTTGGCTGGGGATAACCACGTTGCCAATGGACTTTGGCTGAGGATCGTTCACGCGCAGCGCGGCATCCATGCCAAAACGAACGGGATTGGAAGAAACGGTGGATTGATCGAAGAGCGTGGCAATGGCGACCAAATCATACACTTTATTGCTGACAAGATTTGTTCCCATCAATTCGAATCGCTTGGCGCGGCGGCCTCCGATTTCAGTATCGGACAAATCTCCCGTGGTCCCCACGGTGACTTTGCCTTGCTGCAAAAGTTGCAATTGCTCGAAGCTCAAGTAAAGGTTTTCAGTATCTTCGGCATCCGCAAAACCGGCTGCCTGGCCTTTCAGACGGGCCACCACACCAGCCAATTGGCTGTAGTCGTAGTCGGCTTGATATTGTCTTAAAAATTCATCTGCGGCGGGCAGGGAAACGTCCTTCAAGCGGTTTAAAGCCGATTCAATAACGTCCGCTTCCGTCGCTTCAAGCAAAGCGGAAACATCTGCCGTCAAATCAGCAATAACCTCACGGTCCGCCGGAAAAACCACCGCAGTCACAAAAGCAGTATCAAAAGGCGCAGTCCCGGCCATTTGGAGCTGGCGCAGGATCCAGCTAGGATGAGGGTCGGTAATAGTGACTTTCTCCTCCACCGAAGGCTCTTCCGGACGGGCCAAATCGGCAGGGTTTTGCGGGTCCGTCCCCAATTCGTTCAGTTCTGTCCCATCGGAATAACGGTCATCGTCTGTGTCGTATTTTCCCGGATTCGTGCCCGTATAACACTCGGTTTTATTGGAAAGGCCGTCGCCATCGGAATCAAAATGGTTTTCAAAGTCTACAGAGGGATAAGCGGCACGGCAAGCGTCCAGTCGGGAAAGGACTTCCTCTGCCTTTTGGGGGGCTGTCACAGGAACGGCAACCTGCTTAACGACTTTTTTTTGTTGGATCACCACATCAGCTTCCGCCTCGGCTTCCGCCTCGGCTTCTTCTTGAGTGGGAGCGGCAGGACGGGCAGAACCGACTTCGGTAGGAGTGGAAAAGGCGGGCGCGCCGGGAATTTCCGATTCAGCGTCTTCGGAGGAAGCTTGGCCGCTGTCCGTTTCACCTGACTGCACAGGAGCGGCCGGGGCCGTTGGAGTGCTGGGAGCTTCCGGCGTGGCAGGAGATTCAAGAGCTGGAAGCTCTTCATCATCTTCTGCGGGAGGCTGCACCGGTTCCGGAAGCTTGGCAGAAGCTTCTATCACAAGGTCTTCCGTATCGGTTTTGGTTACGCCGTTAAAAGTATAGGAAGCGCTAATGGTTGTTTTTCCGGCGGCAATACCGGTAACCATATGCGCACTGACGGTGGCGACAGCGGGATTGCTGCTTTTGTAAGCCACCTTAGAGGTAATGTTATAGGGGTTCGCATACTCCTCGGTATCCACATTAAAGTAAGCCCATGCATTCATGGCCATGCTTGTCCCGGCCTGAAAGGTGCTACCGCAGCAGCTGACCACATTAATGCGTTCCAGGGTTTGTGCAGGTTCGGCAGGGGCTTCGTTTAAACACTTGGAACTGCAACCGTCTCCGTTCGCCAGATTGCCGTCGTCGCACGGCTCGCTGCCTTCGATCACCTTATTTCCGCAAACGGGGTTTTCAGGCGCCTGGGTAACACA
>JAZDJE010000033.1:0-2173 GCA_043804325.1 Candidatus Peregrinibacteria bacterium | reverse complement strand
GTGTGGGTTGCTGTTGTTTCGAATTTCCACAAGTTGCTGGTTCCGGCCTGCAGGCTGCCGTTTGCCGTGCTAGTGACTGCATTAGCGGCTATCCCGTATTTCATCTGAACGGCCGCCCCACCCGTGCCCGCTTGAAAATCTGACGTTGAGGTCTGATCGTCGTCGATTATCGCGTATGTCGTTAATTTTTGCCCGCTGATGTAATTGGCCACGTTCATGTGCGAGATAAAGGAGCCCCCCATGTCCGCAACATCCCCTTCATCTTCCGCGGCTACCGTAACCCCTGATGAACAGTCCAAGTAATTTGTCGTTGCATCGGTGAATATACATGCTTTATAGGTGGTTGCCGCATTCCACACGGTTCCATGACTGTCCGATGCAAAAAATCCGGGAAGCGTATAGGAATTTTGGCTATAGTTCAAAAAATATCCCCGTTCTAAGCAGGCGCTTCCTCCACATCCATTTGTGTTGAGGTTGTCCGAACTAATGGTATTGTTGGCATTGGGAACAATATAAATTTTAGTCCCTGTGTAGCCCGCCGGAGCGGTCCCGCTGGGGACCCAGGTGACGGTAAAGTCGTTCCCATCCAAGCCAAAAATGGCGTTATCCGTGTCCGAGGCATTGACCGTGCCCACCCCGCCTGTTCCGGCTATGGTGAAGGGGATCTTTTTGGTCGCCTTGTAAACGCCGGGGACGATGATGGCCACAACCAGCACAACCACGGCGGCATTGGCGACAAACTTGAGAAAGGATTTAAATTGAGATGTCATTTTAGTAAAGTGTTAAGAAGTATTTGGTTTTGGAGGGAGCTAAATAAGCGGTAAGCGGTAAGTTCAGGGGGCCTGAGAGGGGGACTTTTTCCCTCCGCTGCCGCTGAGTATTTTTTTTAAAATAGCATTGGTCATTTTGGGGTTGGCGGACCCTTTGGTGGCGGCCATGACCTGACCCACCAAAGCGCCTAAAACCTTTTCTTTGCCAGCCCGGAAAGCAGCGGCCATTTCTGTGTTGCGCCCTACGACTTCCTGGCAAATTTTTTCCAGTTCACCCGTGTCCGCCATGACTTTTATCCCTTTTGTTTCGATGAATTTTCCGGGATCCAAGTTACCCGTGTAGATTTCTGCGAAAATATCTTTGGCAATTTTGCCGGAAATGACTTCCTCGGCAATCAGTTTTACGAGTTTTCCCAGGTTTTCCGGTGACAAATTGCTTTCGGTGATCGTAAGGCCTTTATTATTCAAAAGCCCCATGAGCTCCGAAACCACCCAGTTGGCGGTTCTTTTGGGGTCGCTAGAAACCACCAGCGCTTTTTCAAAGTAATCGGCCAGAGCCGCGTTAGCAGCGAGCTGATGGGCCATGTCCGCGGGTAAGTCCAGCTCCTCCTGGTAGCGATTCGCTTTGGCATCATGGAGCTCCGGGATTTCTTTTTTAAGTTCTTTGACCCTTTCCCGCGTGAAGACTAACGGGGGGATATCCGGCTCGGGAAAATAGCGGTAATCGGCCGCTTCTTCTTTGGACCTTTGGGCGTATGTTTGCCCTTTGACGTCATCCCACCCTCGCGTTTCCTGGACAATTTGTCCATTATTTTTCAGCACTTCTTTTTGGCGCTTGATTTCATATTCCAGGGCCCTTTCCAGGCTGCGGAAGGAGTTGAGGTTTTTGACCTCTGTTTTTACCCCCAATTCCTTTTGGCCTTTGGGGCGAATGGAAATATTGATGTCGAAACGCATTTGCCCTTTTTCCATATCCGCGTCGGACGCGTCCACGTAACGGACGATTTTTTGGATTTGGCGCGCATAGGCGCTGGCCTCTTCAGTGTTGCGCAAGTCCGGTTCACTGACGATTTCCATCAGCGGAGAACCGGAGCGATTGAAGTCCACCAAGGTGCTATTTTTGGTGTGGGTGAGTTTGCCTGCGTCATCCTCTAAATGAAGGCGGGTGATGCCGACTTCTTTCGTGCGACCGTCTGCAAGTGCAATAGTGACTTTTCCATTTTTGGAGATGGGCTTGTCGTATTGGGAGATTTGGTAGCCTTTGGGTAAGTCGGGGTAAAAGTAACTTTTTCGGTCAAACTTAGAGAATTCCGAAATGTGGCAGCCCAGCGCTAAAGCGGCCTTAATCCCCTTTTTAACCGCCATCTGGTTCGTCCGCGGCAGCATGCCAGGAAATCCCATGC
>JAZDJE010000032.1:0-2298 GCA_043804325.1 Candidatus Peregrinibacteria bacterium | reverse complement strand
GGAACCTTGCGACTGTTCATCAACTACTTTTCAAAATGGCGCACCATCTCAATGCCGGTGGGCAAGCCGGTGAACCAATAACGGAAGATGGTGAGATCGTAAGACGGCACCGCCCAATGGCCGCTTCCATAGGTCAGGATAAATTCCCCGCGCGTGTAGGAATACCACCAGCTTTGCAGGGTATAGTCCCGGTCCGCCAGTTTACCGACGTGTTTGATGATATAACTGCGCCATGCGCGTTCTTCACTCGGGCGATGGACTACATCAAAACGAGGATCTTCCCAAAGCTTTCCCCATTGATCCTCGAACGCGCCGAAGTTTTTGTCGGGACGGTGACGCGCAAGGCTTCTGAATATATCAATCAGATGCGGCTTGGCATGATTGCTGACCATGTCGCAATAATCGAACATGGCCATGGGATTGAATCCCATGCTCTCGAACACATCGTTATGATCGGACAGAACGATGGCCTGGGGGTCATGTCTCTTGATTTCCCGGTAAATCATGGTGTTGAAATCAACCGCCACCTGGTGAATCCACGATTCAAACTCGTAACTTAAAGGTTTGGTCACCGGTATGGGATCATAGGGGTACGTACCCAACGTGCTTCGCTTGTCCAGGGGCTGGGAAATATCCTCAAAACGCTGATAATCGGTCTTCAACGCCGCATTCAGCTTCTGGATGCTCCCAAATTTTTTCTCCAGATGTTTCTGGAATTCCCTTTTGGCAACTTCGCCATAACCGGCCGTCCGCCCATTGACAAATGGCCCACCGCCTTCCCGGCAGAAACCGTATATTTTTTTGTATTCCTTGAGATTTTTCCCAAAGGCCGCCGCTGCTTCCCGACAGGCTTCACGGACAGCGGGGTTAAAGATATTATAAGGCTTCCTTCCCCAGTTTTGATTGAATGCCGAGGGGGGTGGTTTGTATTTTTGCTGCATGTAAATTTCGGGGTCGTTCCAGTGCTTTTCGAGAAACTCCGGCATGACGATGCTGCCCCCTGTGTCGGAAAAAGGCAGAGCGATGATGGGATATTCCACGCCCTGGGCGGACCATTTTTCGATCTCTTTTTTGACGGCATCAAAATCAATGCTCTTTTTGTCCGGGGAAAGGCCGTAGCCAAAGTTATGATACTTGTACAGGGTATAAACCCGTTTGAAATCACAAAGGTTCTTTTCCATCTCAAAATGCTCATCTTTGCTCAACGAGCTGAAAACCAACTGGTTGGGACGTCCGCTCTCATCAATGACAATCGGCTTGGGGGCCGTCATACCCGTCACGGCTCCCCCGTTTGCGCCGCCCCCGGCTTTCTCCGTTTCCTGTTTCAAAAACTTTTCAATTTGTTGCCGGTATTTCTCGATTTCCGTCCGCAGGGATGCGACCGGTTGGTTTATTTCAGCTTCCAGTTTCTCCGGTGTCCTGGCCAGAAAAAGTTTTCCGAAGGTCTCATACAAAGCATTTAACCGGCTGAGGAATCTCTCATTTTCCTTGACCAACGCCTCGTCCGCCTTTTTCCCAAGATATCCGCAGGCTCTTTCCCATTCTTCCAGTTTCTCCTGGGCCAGCGATTGGGCCACCATCGCGCGATTAAAAGCGTCACCGCTTTTGAGCCAGGGTGATCCTTTCTGGGTGAGCTTGACTAGATGCTCATAGGGTGGGACGCCCAAGGGGGCATTAAACGGATTATAATAAAGAAACTTTTCCGGAGTGCGTCCCCCATCTTTTTTTTCGAGGTTTAAACCATCTATCCAAAAGGCGCCCTTGGAACCGTAAAACTCCAGCGTAACCTTAATGGCTTTGGCGTCCTTGACGGGCGGTATCACATATTTGCGCAAACTCCAATCTCCGATTTTTTCCTCACTCACCAGGTAAAGCACCATGAACTCGGCTAGTTCCCAACCTTCCCCAAAAAGGGTTTTCAAGGGCGAGCCATCCTCTTTGAGAAACTGCGCCCGGAGGGCTAAAGCTCTAATAAGAAGCGGATTTTCGAAACGGCAGGCAAAACTCAGAATATAGGGCCGGGAAGGATCCGACAAGGTGATGGGTTGGGCGTTCTCCAGCGTAACAATGGCAAACGGGTTGGGAAGGACCACTTTTAGAGATTGAGTGGACTGATACCCCCGCGGATCAATAGACCAGGGTTTATCCATCCCTTTCTTGTCATACTGGATGGTCCATCCGTCGGTTCCATTTTCAAAGGACGGGTTTTGGAAATTTTCCATACCGCAGCACCAGGTTGCCAGCATGAACCAGGCCAGGATGGTAAATGCAGTTAATTTTGAATTGATAAATATTGGG
>JAZDJE010000031.1:0-3542 GCA_043804325.1 Candidatus Peregrinibacteria bacterium | reverse complement strand
GGAGTTTCGCATTACCGTCGTCTTTGATTTGGGTGATTTTTCCGACGCCCTCCACGTGGCCGGTGACCAGGTGGCCTTCCCAGCGACCGTTTGCAGGCATGGCGCGTTCGAGGTTTACCACGCTGCCGGTGTTATCGGCGAGAGTGGTTTTTTTAATGGTTTCCGGCATCACGTTGGCGGTGAATCGGCCGTTTTTTGCCTCGGTCACGGTCAGGCAAATGCCGTCGACCGCAATGCTGCTCCCGGTTTTGAGTTCGGAGGCGATAGGGGTTTCAATCACGATCCGGTCCGTGGTCCGTTTCAGAATTTTGCCGGTGGTTTCGATGATTCCGGTGAACATGGCATTTATTATACTTTAGTTTACTTCTTGTTACGAGACTAACCGCATGAATTTAACCAAAACTTGAGGGTTGCTCAATAGCACTATTTGCAAAGTATGTCGGTTAGGTATACAATTTTTTACCTTTTTTAGCCTATAAACGATATATCATGCAAAAAGTGATCTTTAATATTACCAAAGAACTGTCCAATCAAATCGATGGAGCTATCGCCAAATGGGGCTTTGCCAGCCGGGCGGAGTTTTTGCGCTATGCGGCCATTGACTTCATCCGTCATGATGCGCGGTTGATGCCGGCGGATGACACGCTCAAAGAGCATGCTAAGGCCATCAAAAGCGTCAAATCCCGTCAAAACCTTGCTGAGCTCCGGCGCACTTGGTATCGGCCAGAATTGGAGGGGGAAAATCTTTAGTCCTTTAATCTTTTTTTAGAATGGCCTGGAAGGCTTCCTGGGGTAGGGAGATAGAGCCCATTTGCTTCATCCGTTTTTTGCCTTTCTTTTGCTTTTCCAACAGTTTGCGCTTGCGGGTGACATCGCCGCCGTATAAATATCCCGTCACGTCTTTGCGGTAGGCGGATATGGTTTCCCGCGCTACGATTTTTCCGCCGATGGAGGCCTGGATGGCAATGGCAAATTGGGCGCGCGGGATGACTTCTTTCAGTTTTTTGGCGAGCCTTCGCCCCATGCCTTCGGCTTCCGTCCGGTGGCACATGACGCTCAAGCTATCAATTCTTTCCCCGGCGATCAGCATGTCCAGTTTGACCAAATTTTCTTCGCGATAACCGATGAGCTCGTAGTTCATGGAACCGTAGCCGCTGGTGACGTTTTTTAGCGCGTCGTGAAAATCGATGATGATCGTGGACAGCGGCATTTCGAAGGTCAAAAAGACGCGATCGGCGTCCATATAACTCAGGTTTTTGTACAGTCCGCGGCGCTGTTGGGTTAACTTCATCACGGCACCTACGGTTTCTTTGGGACACACCACTTCCATTTTGACCCATGGTTCAGCAATGGTGTTGATGGTCCCCGGGTCTGGCAGTTCGGAAGGGGAACTGATGGTGATTTTTTCCCCGTTTTTTGGCATGATTTCGTACGAAACCGAGGGAGCCGTAACAATGAGGTTCAAGTCGTATTCGCGCTCCAAACGTTCCTGGACTATGTCCATGTGCAGTAGGCCCAAAAAACCACATCGAAACCCGGACCCTAAGGCGGGGGACTGGTCGGGTTCGTAAATGAGCGCGGCATCGTTTAGTGTGAGTTTTTCCAATGAGTCGCGCAGCAGCGGAAAATCGTCGCCATCCACGCAATAAATGCCGGCGTATACCATAGGGATCACTTTTTTGTAGCCGGGGAGCGCGCTGGCGTCGCGGTTGTTTCCAATGGTATCGCCTACTCGCGCTTCGCCTACGGACTTCAGCCCCGTGACAATATAGCCCACTTCTCCCGGCAGGAGTTCTTTTTGGGGTTGGTATTTGGGGCGGAAGTATCCGAGTTCCAAAACTTCAATATCCGTTTTGGCGTTGATGAACTGGAGCTTTTCCCCTTTTTTAAACGTTCCGCTGACCATGCGCACGTAAGTCACGACCCCGCGATACGTGTCGTAGACCGAATCGAAGACCAGGGCCTTGGCTTCCTTGTCGTTTGTGATTTTAAGCTGTTTGCGCAGGCCGCCGAACTCAGGTGACGGAACCCGTTCTATGACCCTTTCCAGCACTTGTTTCACGTTTTCCCCGGTTTTGGCGGAAACTTCGATCACTTCTTCACGGGGGATACCCAGCATGTTTTCGATTTCCAATTTAATGCGCGGAGGGTCGGCGGCGGGCATATCGATTTTATTGATAACGGGAATGATCGTCAGATCGTGTTCCAGCGCCATATGAAGGTTGGCCAGGGTTTGGGCCTGGATCCCCTGTGTGGCGTCCACGACCAATATGGCGCCCTCGCACGCCGCGAGGGACCGGCTGACTTCGTAGGTAAAGTCCACGTGACCGGGGGTATCTATCAAATTTAGGATGTAGCCGTTCCAGTCCATCCGGACGGGCTGGAGCTTAATGGTGATGCCCCGTTCTTGCTCCAGTTCCATGGTGTCTAACATTTGCTCATGGATCATCTCCCGCTCCGGAATCGTATTCGTGATTTGCAGGAACCGGTCGGCGAGCGTGGACTTTCCATGGTCAATGTGCGCGATGATGCAAAAATTGCGTATGTTTTTCATAATAGCAGGGGAAATTGTACCTTAGAAGTGCTTTTGGTGCTATATTTGGTGCAAACAAAAAATGCTATGGACAAGTTCTTTTATCAACTTTCGGTGGGAGAAGCGGTGGCCCGGCTTAAGAGCCATCGGGAGAAAGGACTTTCCGCTTTGGAGGCCAAAAAACGTTTGGAGCAGTATGGCCTCAATCAGTTGAAAGAGGGCAAGCGTAGGCCCGTTGTTTTTCGGCTCTTTGGCCAGTTCAAAGATTTGATGATTGTGGTGCTGATTGTAGCGGCATTTTTGGCTTACTGGCTGGGCGACTTTCGGGGTGGGACCATTTTGATCATAATCGTTTTGGGAAACGCGATCATTGGATTTTACCAGGAGTACAAGGCGGAGCGTATTTTGGCGTCGCTTAAAAAAATGGTCCGGACCCATGCCATTGTGATCCGGGACGGGCAGCGGGTAGAGGTGGATGGTTCGGAGCTTGTGCCAGGGGATTTGGTGTATTTGGAAGAGGGGGTAGGGGTGCCGGCGGATGTGCGGCTGGTGGAAGACACGGGTTTTAGCACCAATGATTTTATTTTAACGGGAGAGTCGGCGCCACAGGTGAAGCGAGCGGATTTAGTCATTGATGAACAGACCACGGTAAGCAATCAGGACAATTTGGTCTTTTTGGGAACCACGGTGGCCAAGGGAAATGCGTTGGCTTTGGTATATGGGACGGGGATGGATACCGCGATCGGGCGAATCGCTAAGACCAGCGAGTCCATTGTTGAAACCATTTCCCCTTTGCAGCAGGAGCTTAATTCCCTGGCGAAAATATTGACAAAAATTGCCGGGGCTATTGCGCTTTTGCTTTTTGTCGTTAATTTGCTTTTGCGTTTTGGCAATTATGACAGCCTTCACTTCGCCATTAAGTCCAGCTTTTTATTTGCTATCAGCGTGGCGGCGGCGTGTGTTCCCCAAGGATTGCCGGCACAGGTTTCGGTGGCACTTAGCATGGGGG
>JAZDJE010000030.1:0-15265 GCA_043804325.1 Candidatus Peregrinibacteria bacterium | reverse complement strand
GGTAAAGCTTTGCAGCAAATCGGTTTTCGCGGAATCGCTAATTTTGATCTGATGCTTCAGGACGATGAGGTTTATTTTATCGAGTGCAACCCCCGTTTGGGAGGGAGTACACCTCAAATATCCTTTAATCCCGCGCTTTTGCACGGGCTCACTTTTACAGAGGAATTTATCCGCGCCCTTTGCGGCAAAGAATTGAGTGCCCATAAGCCCATGATCCCCCTTTCGGATTATGAAGGATTTAACTTGGACTTGGATTTCCTGTCTGAATCCAATGCCGGCGTTCAGATCCATACGCCCCCTGCGGGATTTTATAAGCTCTCTAAAAAAGAACTGGTCCATATGTCGGTCCACATGAAGGATTTCAACAAAAAAGGAACGGTTTTTCTCTATCATATCCTTCCGGAAAAATTCCGGCTTTCCCCCCGTGTCTTCACGGGATTTGTCTTGATGCATCAGCCCTTGTTAAAACCTCATAAAAAAGGTTATGCTTTTTCTGTCCGTGGGAAAAAATTCCTGAAGTTGGCGGAACATTTATTTCTTAAAAATAAAATTTAACTCTCCATGAACCTTATCCCCTTAAAGCAATTTAAGCCTCTTTTGCTCCGTGCCGCAAAAACGGCGGGGACTCCGCTCTATGTTTTTGACGTCAAGGGCATGCGGAATAATTTACAAGCGTTCAAGCGCGCTTTTAAAAAACATGGCGTGGATATCCATATTTTTTTCGCCGTTAAAAGCAATTATTATCTCGGCTTACTTAAAACCGTTGTCCAAGAAGGGGAAGGATTGGATGTCTCCAGCCAACGGGAGCTCAAGTTGGCCCTCCGGGCAAAGGCTAAAGAAATCGTTTATACCGGGCCGGCTAAAACCGAAGCGGATTTTAAATTGATTCTCAAACATCATTCCAAAATTCGCGTGAATTTGGAAAGTATTCGGGAATTGGAGCTTTTGGCCAAAATGGCCAAGGCCAAAAAAGTCCGGGTGCGTTGCGGCCTTCGGATCTCTACCGCTTTGCAAAATGATTGGACCAAATTCGGCCTGCCGTTAAACCAGTTGAAAACCTTTTATCACAAAGCCCAACAATATCCGTCTATTCAGCTGTGTGGCATTCATTTCCACACCAGTTTTAACCGAACCCCAGACTCCTATGTAAAAAATCTTAAAATCCTTTCGGATTACCTCAAGGAAAACTTCAATCATCGGGAGCGGGCGACGTTCCAATATTTGGATATTGGCGGCGGTTTTTATCCGGAGTCTATCGAGGGGATATACCCGTGGAACCCTAAAGGGGATATTAAGAGTTTTGATGTTTGTCTTTTGGACGACATTTGCGCCGATAAGTTTCAGCCGCGCTATTCGCCGCCAATCCCCGTCAGTCCCATTGATGAATTTGGTTCACAAATTGCGGCGGTTTATAAATCTGAAATTCGGCCGCTTTTGCCCAATGCCCAATTCTTGGCGGAACCGGGGCGTTTTATTGCGAACAACAGCATGCATATCCTTTTGAAACTCATTGAAGTTAAGGAGGATTTTAAAGGAACAAAAACAGGCATTGCTGATGGCGGCAACAACATGATCGGATGGGAAAAATACCAGTTCTGCAATTACGTCCCCATGTTTAATCTGACCCAATTTACCCTTGAGCGGGAGATCCCTTTTGTTGTTTACGGTTCCCTGTGCACCCCTTATGACATTTGGGGGTATTACTTATATACGGCCAATGAACCCAAGCCCGGCGATTTCTTATGGATCCCGTTCCAAGGCGCTTATACCTACGCCCTGGCCCAGGAGTTCATTAAAGAAATCCCGCCGGTGTATGATTTGAAATAGCGGGCTGATCTAAACTTTGTACTCCTCCCAATCCTTGATCTGCAGGTCTTCTTGTTTGTAGCGCTCCAGGGAGCGTATGAGAGTTTTGGCGAATTGGACGTTGGTGATGAGGGGGATGGCGCGGTCCACGGCCATGCGGCGGATGCGGTAGCCGTCGGTGAGTTCGTCGTGGGCGTATTTGGTGGGAATGACAATAGCCAAATCGATTTTACCTTTTTGCAGATATTCCCTGATGTTGGGGGATTTGTCCGTAGATACGCGATGAAGCCGAGTAACGGGAATATTATTTTCTTTTAAAAACTTGGCCGTGCCTTCGGTGGCGTACAGGTTGTAGCCCAAGGTTACGAGAGACTGAGCGGCGGACAGCATTTCCGCCTTGTCCGTCACGCGGCCTACCGAAAGCAAGATGTTCGCGCCACGGCGCATCTTCGATTTTTGGGGAATAGTGTATCCTACCGCCAAATAAGATTTGAGGAAAGCTTCTTCCAAATCCTCGCCAAAACAGGCGACTTCACCGGTACTGGCCATTTCCACCCCCAGTACGGGGTCCGCGCCTTTAAGCCGCGGGAAGGAAAATTGGGGAAATTTGACGCCCACGTAGTCCAGGTCGAGCGTTTGGTATTTGATGTTTTTGTCCACATCCCCCAGCATGGCACGGGTAGCGATTTCAATGAAGTTTTCCCGGGTGACTTTGGACACAAAGGGAAACGAGCGGCTGGCGCGCAGGTTGCATTCGATCACTTTGATTTTATTCGCCTTGGCCAGGAATTGGATGTTGAACGGACCGGTGAT
Organism: Candidatus Peregrinibacteria bacterium; assembly: GCA_043804325.1. Taxonomy (GTDB): domain Bacteria; phylum Patescibacteriota; class Gracilibacteria; order UM-FILTER-43-11; family UM-FILTER-43-11; genus JAZDJE01. Next base: position 12,646 of record JAZDJE010000030.1, on the reverse strand, counting down.
GTCCAGCGATTTGGCGATTTGTTTACCGATTTTGCGGATGCGGCGCATGGTTTCCAGGTACGTGCGCTGAGGGGGGAGGACCAGCGTGGCGTCCCCCGAATGCACGCCCGCGTCCTCCACGTGTTCTGCTATGGCAAAGATGAGCAAATCCCCCTTATACGCTACGGCGTCCATTTCAATTTCCCGCGCACCGACTTCGAATTTGGAAATAACCACAGGTGCTTCCGTGTTCACGCGGACGGCTTTGCCCAAAAAGTCCTGAAGCTCGTCGTGGTTATGGGCCACGCGCATGGCCGCGCCGGACAACACGTAACTGGGGCGCACCAGGACGGGGTAACCCACTTTGTCCGCAAACGCATAGGCATCGCCGATGCGAGTGAACGCCTTCCATAAGGGCTGGTCGATCCCAAGGCTATCCAGCAGGGCGGAGAACTTGTTCCGGTCTTCCGCCCGGTCGATGTTTTTAACGTCCGTCCCCATGATCTTTACGCCCGCGCCGGCGAGCTTGACGGCCAGGTTATTGGGGATTTGCCCCCCCATGCTTATCACCACGCCGTTGGGGTTTTCCTTGTCTATAATATCCAGCACCCGCTCGTGGCTGAGCTCGTCAAAATAGAGCTTGTCGCATTCATCGTAGTCCGTGCTGACCGTTTCCGGGTTGTAATTGATCATGATGGCCTCGTGGCGGGCTTTGCGCAGGGTCTTGACGGCGTTCACGCAGCACCAGTCGAATTCCACCGATGAACCGATGCAGTATGGGCCGGAGCCCAGGACGATAGTGCGTTTTTTGCCCTTGGCCTTTTTAAAGTCCACGTCGTCTTTCTCTCCTGCGTAGGTGAGGTACAAGTAATTGGTTTTTGCGGGGAATTCCGCCCCCAATGTGTCGATTTGCTTGACCACGGGGATAATTTTTAGGGCTTTACGGACTTTGCGCACCTCTATTTCCTCGGCCCCCGTCAGGTTGCCGATTTGCCTATCGGAAAAACCATTGACTTTCAATTCCCGCATGAAGCCGGCGTCGATGTTAGAAATCTCCTTTAACCGCCGCACTTTACGGCCTAAGTCACGGATGTGTTTGATCTTATGTAAAAACCATGGGTCAATGCCCGTCATCCGGTAGATTTTTTCGACGCTATACCCCTTGTCAAAAGCCTGGGCCAAGGCAAAAACGCGGCGGGGCGTGGGGTTTTTAAGGGCGGAATCCAGGTCATCGAACTCAAAAGTGTGAGCCGTTAAACCGTAAGCGCCAATCTGGATCATGCGCAGGCCCTTTTGGAGCACTTCTTCAAAGGTGCGGCCCAGCGCCATGACCTCGCCCACGGACTTCATTTCTGTGTCGATGACCTCTATGGCTTTGCGGAATTTATTGAGATCCCAGCGCGGGATTTTGAGCGCCACGTAATCCAGCGCCGGTTCAAAGCAAGCGCTGGTACGGCGGGTGACGGCGTTCTTGAGTTCCGGCAGGGCATATCCCAAGCCGAGTTTGGCCGCTATATAAGCCAACGGGTAACCCGTTGCCTTGCTGGCCAAGGCCGAGGAGCGGGACAAGCGGGCGTTGACCTCTATGACGCGATAATCATCAGATTTTGGGTCCAGGGCGTATTGGATATTGCATTCGCCCACGATCCCCAAGTGCCGGATGACTTTTATGGCGATGTTGCGGAGCTTTTGGTACTCGTGGTTAGAAAGGGTTTGGCTGGGGGCAATGACAATGGATTCCCCCGTATGAATGCCCAAGGGGTCCATATTTTCCATGTTACACACGGTGATACAGTTGTCCTTGGCATCCCGCACTACCTCGTATTCGATCTCCTTCCATCCCCTGAGATATTCCTCTACCAATACCTGAGGGGAACTAGCGAAAGCTTTGTTCAAGACGACTTCGAGTTCCTCTGCGTTTTTAGCTACGCCGGACCCTAAACCACCCAAAGCAAACGCCGCGCGGACCATGACGGGAAAACCGATGCGCTTGGCCGCCTGTTTAGCATCGCTAACGGAGGTGCAGGCCACGCTTTTGGGGGACTTTACACCGATTTCCTCGAGCGAATCCTTAAAGAGCTTCCGATCTTCGGTACGCTGAATGGCTTGGATCGGAGTGCCGAGCACTTTAACTCTGTGTTTTTTCAGCGCCCCGCTTTCCCACAACGCCACGCCGCAATTGAGCGCGGTTTGGCCGCCAAAGCTCAGGGCAATGACATCGGGTTTTTCCTTTTTTATGACCTGTTCGACAAAATACGGGGTCACGGGCAGAAAATAGATTTTGTCCGCCAGCCCCTCACTTGTTTGATTGGTGGCAATATTGGGATTGATGAGGACCACTTTTATTTTTTCCTCCAAAAAAGCCTTGATGGCCTGAGATCCGGAGTAATCAAACTCCCCTGCCTCACCTATTTTCAAGGCACCGGAGCCCAGGAGAAGAATTTTTTTAAAAGCGGGTTTTGCCATGTTCCACGCTAGTGTAGTGGATTTTCGGCTTCTTTTCAATTTGTTTTACTTTGCCGAACGCTTTTGTTATCGTTCGGGTATGGAGGTTTTGCCGGCAACACCGGACAATATCAAGCGGGCGGCCATGGTCCTTAAAGCGGGCGGCGTTATCGCGCATCCGGCGGACACTTGTTTTGGCCTTGCGGGGGATTTGATGAACCCCAGGGTTTTTAAAAAAATCATGGAAATCAAAGACCGCGATCCCGTGAATCCCATGAGTATCATGCTGCCAGTGGTAGCTAAAATAGAGCTGGAACAGTATGGCCTTCTCACCGATTTTACGCGGGAAATCGCCGATAAATTACTGCCCGGGCCTGTCACCTTACTCCTTCCCAAGGGGCCGCGCATCCCTGAGTGGTATTTTCCGGAAACGGATTTGATCGGCATCCGGATCCCCTACGATACGTTCACACAAGACCTGCTGATTGCCTTTAAGGCACCTCTGATCACCACCAGCGCCAATTTGTCCGACGGGCCCTTGTGCCATACACATCGGGAGGTTTTGGAAGCCTTTAGGTCCAATAAAGTAAAGCCCGATTTGGTCTTTGAAGGTCATTTGGACAAAAATCCCGCCTCCACGGTGATCCTTCCCCAAAAAAATAAGGTTAAAATCACGCGCCCCGGGGCTATCACGGCCAAGCGGCTGGAGGGAATTTTGGGGGTTCCTGTGGTTGAGTGATGTTGCTTCCCTCATTAAATTCCCTTAGAATAAACGAGACTTTTTAACCGAATTCTATGCATCGGACGCATACGTGCGGCGAACTTACCGGTAAAAATGACGGGCAGAAAGTGACCCTGGCCGGATGGGTGCATCGGCGTCGAGACCATGGGGGACTTATATTTATCGATTTGCGCGACCGCTATGGGCTGACCCAAGTGGTTTTTGACCCCGAATTCCATAAAGACAGCTGGAGTATTGCCGAGAAAGTAAGACCTGAGTATGTACTCAAGGTGACCGGGGAAGTACGCAAGCGCATTGAGGGTCAGGAGAATAAGACTATGGTCACCGGGGAGATCGAGGTTTACATCAACAAAATAGAGATTTTAAATGAATCTAAAACCCCTCCGTTCGAGATTGACCAGGAAAAGGACGTGAACGAGGAATTGCGGCTCCAGTACCGTTATTTGGACCTGCGGCATGACCGCCTGCGGAACAACATGATTTTGCGGCATCAATTGATCAAGGAAATCCGGGATTTTATGGACGGTCAGGGATTTGTGGAAATCGAGACGCCCATTTTGATCAAGGGGACGCCGGAGGGCAGCCGGGAGTACCTGGTGCCGTCCCGCCTCCATCCGGGCAAATTTTACGTGTTGCCCCAAAGTCCCCAACAGCTCAAGCAATTGCTGATGATTGCGGGATTTGACCGGTATTTTCAGATCGCCCGGTGCTTTCGGGACGAGGACCAACGCGGGGACCGCCAACCGGAATTCACGCAACTAGACGTAGAAATGAGCTTTGTGGAGGAGAAAGACGTGATGGAGGTGAACGAGCGACTGCTGATCCACCTGACTAAAAAACTGATGCCGCATCAAAAAATCCAGAAGACCCCTTTCCCCGTGATGACATGGAAAGAGGCCATGGAGCGGTTTGGATCGGACAAGCCTGACATCCGCTTTGCCATGGAGCTGGTGGATGTTTCCGAGGTAGTGAAAGACTGCGGCTTTAAAGTATTTTCGGGGACCGTGGCTGATAGCGGCGTGGTTAAAGCGCTGCGCGTTCCCGGCATTGCCAAATGGAGCCGCCGGGAGTTGGATGAAATGGAGGAAGTGGCCAAGGCCCATGGGGCCAAGGGGCTAGCGTACTTTGTGTACGGGGATGAGGGAATTAAATCCCCCATTCTGAAGTTTTTAGGGGACGAGGTAGCGGCAAAGATTACGAAGGCCACGGGGGCCAAGAAAGGTGATATCGTGTTTTTTAGCGCGGACCAATTCACAACGGCCTGCGTGTCTTTGGGACAAGTGAGATTAGAGTGCGGCCGAAAGCTGGGGCTTTTGGACGACAAGGTATTCGCCTATTGTTGGGTCAATGAGTTTCCGATGTTTGAGAAGGACAAGGAAACGGGGGGCTTAGCTGCCATGCATCACCCGTTCACCCGGCCGATGGATGAGGATCGCGAACTTTTGGATACGAAGCCAGAAAATGCCCGCGCGGTGGCGTACGACGTGGTGCTGAACGGGAGTGAGATTGGCGGGGGCAGTATTCGGATCCATGAACACGCCCTTCAGCAACAGATTTTCGACATCCTTAAAATCACCCCCAAGGACGCGGAAATCCGGTTCGGGCATATGCTGGAAGCCTTTAAATACGGCGCTCCACCCCACGGCGGGATCGCGTGGGGGCTGGACCGGCTGGTGATGATCTTTGCCAACGAGCCCAATATCCGGGAAGTCATCGCATTCCCCAAAGACCAAAAGGCCAAGGACCTGACGCTTGGCGCACCCAGCGTGATGCCGGATAAGGATGTGAAGGAAGCCAATATCCAAATCCTAAAGCCTAAATAAACCATGGCGAAACCTGTTCTTTCCACCGAAGAAAAACTTGATCTCATTCTTAAATACACCAAAGGGGCGCGCCGCTGGGCGGTATTACGGGGCGTGATTTCCCTGCTTGTTTTTATCATCTTTGTGGTCCTGCCGTTGATTGGCGGGATTTATTTGTATCAATACGTCAAAAACATCGACCTGGATAAACTGCAGAACATCCAGGCGCAGTTTGAAGAGTTTAAGAATTTGGGAGAGGCGCTGAAGCAATTTGGTCCGTCGCCGCCTCGCTAGCTTTCTGAACCGCTTCTACTTCCTGATGCCATGCCCTTAGTTCTTTTTCTGTAACAATGCGGTTATTGAATGCGATTTGACCGCGCCGATCGGTTTTACCCCCCTCTCCATCCGGCCTTTCCCCTTTAAGGATATATAGCTGGTAATCCGCCTGGTCAATGATGCTTTGTGCCGCTCGATCTCTTTTTTTATTAAAGGTGGCCACTCCAATGCTGGCGCTGACCTGGATTTCTTGACCTCCTACTTTATAGGGCTTTTTGTTAATGGCTTCGGAAATACGTTCGGCCGCTAGACACGCTCTTTTGGCGTCTGTGTCCGGCAGAATAAAAACAAATTCTTCTCCTCCGTAACGCGCCACAAAGTCGGCGCTTCGCATGGCCTCTTTGAAGCGGCGCGCGGTTTCCCGCAAAACTTCATCGCCAACCGGGTGGCCATGCGTATCGTTGACTTGTTTAAAGTGGTCCAGATCAAAAATCATAATGCTAAAAGGAGCGTCACTACGGCGGCTGCGCTCCACTTCTCCGTCCATTCTTTCGTCACAAGCGCGCTTATTGGGCAGTTCCGTTAAATAGTCCAAATCCGCTTTTAAAATGCGGCAGGCCATTTTTGTTATAATAGTGGCGGCGCTTACCACGGTCGATTGGAATAGGCCTTCTAAAGCTGAATCTTTGTCCGGCCCAATGTAATTTTCTATATTGCTTCTAACAAAAGCGCTGATTTGTCCTTTAATAATGCCCAGGATTTTTTCTACCGTTGGGTTCTTTGCCTGTCCTTTTTCGTAAGACAAAACCGTGGTAGCGAATTCCGGATTTTCGTCTAAATACCGGTTTAAGGCCTTTTCCGCCAGTTGGGCAGACCAGGCTTCGATGTCTTCGTTTAAAGAGGGGGCCTCTTGCACCTGTTCCACTGTTGATCCTTCAAGCCTTCTGTTAAAGACAAGGCGATGTTCGGCAAAACCGATATTATAAAAGGGGGTGCAATGCGTTGTAATGAGGGCTAACTTTTTCATGGAGGGTTTTATGTCCTTAAGATTCCTTAGAATGGACCCTTACCGGTTCGCGCCGCCATGCCGCAACATGGCGAGGGGTTGGAGCGGGTTGCTGAGGCTGTAAAGCTTCTACTATTTTGGTTCTGGCGGCTTTCGTTTCCTCTTCCGGGGGCTGCTGTTCAACCGTGGTTCCTTGGCGGAGCTGTTGGCAAATTTTTTGAAATATTGGATTTCCCTCCGGAGGGATGGGGCTTTTAGGGCTATTTCCTACGGCCATATTGTTAAAAGGATTAGGAATTAATGGTAGGAGGGTTTTTAGACATTAACAAAAAAGACTTTATTTGTCAATGAGTTCTTGTGGCCTACATTTTCCTTATATTTCTTTATGATATTTTCTTTTTTTGCGCTTCTTTTGTTTACGGATTTTTTGGGCTTGTTGCTTCTTTTTTGAATGGGGGTTTAGTTTTTCCAACAGTTCCCGAAACGCCAAAACGCGGTTCATGGCGCGGTTGCGGTGGTGTTGGTATTTGACCCGTGTGCCAGTCGGCAAGTGTTTGAGTTGTACGGCGTTGCTGCTTTTGTTCAGCTTTTGCCCGCCCCGGCCGCCCCCGTGGATGAACTTTTCTTCAATGTCGTTTAAATCGACGCCAAGCGAGTTGATGAGCGCTAGAATTTCCCGGTATTTTTTATCGGTGAGCTCCGATTTTGGCGGACATTTCATTCTTCCATTTTTTAAATTGATCTTTTTCAATCGCCTGGCGGATTTGTTTCATCAAATTGAGGTAAAACGCCACGTTGTGGAGTGTGTTCAGGCGAAGGCTGAGAATTTCGTTGCTCACGAATAAATGCCGCAGATAGGCGCGAGTAAAGTTTTTACAGGTATAGCAAGCGCATTCGGGATCTAATGGCTCAAGATCGCTTGTAAACGCCTCATTTTTGATGCGTATGACGCCCTGGGATGTATACAGATGGCCGTGGCGGGCGTTGCGGGTGGGCAGGACGCAGTCGAACATGTCGATCCCCCGTTCCACCGCCTCCAGAATATCCTGCGGCGTGCCCACGCCCATCAGGTAACGGGGTTTGTTGTTGGGTAAATGCGGAATGGTGACGTCCAGCATTTTGACCATGGTTTGATGCGGTTCGCCTACGGATAAGCCCCCAATGGCGTAGCCATCGAAGCCGATAGTTACGAGTTGCTTAGCCGAGAGCTCGCGCAGGTCCGCGTGCATGCCGCCCTGAACGATTCCGAATGTGAGAGCGGTTTTGGATTTAACGGCTTTTTTCGAACGCTTGGCCCACTCGGTTGTGAGTTTGAGGGATTTTTCCACGTACGCGCGGCTTTTATCGGCGGCGGGGCATTCATCCAGTACCATCAGGATGTCGCTGCCCAGCTTTTGCTGGATTTGCATGGCCTTTTCCGGCGTGAGGAATATTTTTTTGCCGTCCAGGTGGGATTGGAATTCCACGCCGTCGTCTTTGAGCTTGCGCATTTTAGAAAGTGAAAAGACCTGATAGCCTCCGCTATCGGTTAGGATGGGGCCGCTCCAGTTCATGAATTTATGCAAACCACCCGCTTTTTTGATCAGGTCTTCGCCGGGACGCAAGTGGAGGTGATAGGTGTTGGATAAAAGGATTTGCGCGCCGAGATCGCGGATTTCATCCGTGGTGAGCCCCTTGATAGCCCCCGCGGTCGCAATGGGCATAAAAAAAGGTGTTTCAATTGTCCCATGAGCCGTCTTAAGGGTGCCGCAGCGAGCTCCTCCGGATGTTTTAAACAACTTAAACATGCTGATATTATATCAGCTTAACCTTCACTCCTTAAGGCTTACTTTTTCCCTAACGCTTTTTTGGACTCGATGACCTTGTCTACAATGCCATATTCCACGGCCTCTTTGGCGCGCATGAATTTATCGCGTTCAGTGTCTTTTTCCACTTTGGAGAGTTTTTGGCCGGTGTGGTGCGCGATCATTTCATTCAGGAGCCTTTTGGTCTGCACAATGTGATCCGCGTGGATGGCAATGTCCGTGGCCTGGCCTTCCGTACCGCCCAAGGGCTGGTGAATCATGACTTCGGAATGAGGAAGAATGAAGCGCTTCCCCTTTGTCCCCCCCATGAGGATGATAGAGCCGCCGGAGGCCGCAATGCCCACACAAACGGTCGACACATCGCATTTTACGAGTTGCATGGTATCGTACATGGCCAGCGTGGAGGAAACCGATCCGCCAGGGGAATTTACGTAAATGGTGATGTCTTTGGTGGGGTCGACTTTTTCCAGGAATAACAGCTGGGCAATGACGGTATTGGCGACTTCATCGTTAATGACGGACCCCAAAAAGACGATCCGCTCTTCCAAGAGCCGTGAAAAGATGTCGTACACGCGTTCCCCGCCTTGGGGGGTTTTGTCGATGACGGTTGGAATGAGGGGCATAAGATAAGCGGTAAGTAATAAGCGGTAAGTCTTTTACTATTATACCATTTTTTCACTCTGTCATCCAATGAATGGCATTGACATTTGGATACAAAAGAAGCCCTGTACCGTACGGCCCAGGGCTTCTTTTCTATTCGCTTATTTCTTTCACATTTCCAGAATCTTCACGATGATCTTGGCTGCTTCGGCACGCGTCAGGTTATTGCCGGGGCGGAAGGTGTCATTGCTGAATCCGCTTATGATGTTGTTGTTTTTCGCGTACTGAATGTATTTGGCGTACCATGCCTGAGTGGATATGTCGCGGAATGGCGCGGTGGTGACCTCCGGCAAATCAACGCCCGCGGCTCCCAGCAGGATCTTGAGCGCCTCGGCGCGGTTGATGCTCCAATCGGGCCTAAACCGTCCATTGCTGTAACCCGTGATCAAGCCCTGTTCCTTGGCCACCTGGACGTATGGCGCGTACCAAACGGTGGTTTCCACGTCCTTGAACGGTTTACTGTATACCGTGGCCGGAACTTCGTAACCGAAGGCTAAGACAGCCATCTTGGCTAATTCGGCGCGAGTGATGGTCTCATCCGGCGCAAATCGCGTGGGGGTTTTTCCGCCAATAATATCCAAGCCATACAGCTTGCTGACGTATTCGGTGCTCCAGTGGCTCTTCAGATCTACGAACGGAATTTCTATGACGGGAATTTCTTCCGCCACGCCCTTGAGTTCCACTGCTTCCTCTTCCGCGATGATGCTTTCCCCTGTTGGGACCACCGCAAAATAGGTGAAGTGATCGGTAGAGAAAGACACTTCGCCATCGGTGACAATGTAAACGCCCTCGCCGCTAAGACGCTCCCATAGTAAGCCGTCTTCGGAAGAATAAACCTCTACAATGTCCCCCTCGGTCAGGTTGACCGGTACTTTGACCGTAGCGGGCCGTGAAAGCGTCAGCATGGAAGTACTAGAGCCAAGACTCACCACCGTTTCCACTTCACTTTGGGTTAGGGTCCGTTTAGCCCCTTCCACCTCGTAATCCGAATCTTCCTGAACGACGGATTTGGGCTGGACAACAGGCGGTTGAAGGTCTCCTTCCCAATCCAAGGATGCCGTAATTTCCGTATCGGCCGCAAATTCAACGGCAACCGTAGCGTCGGTACTGGGCTTGAGGATCAGTTCAGCATTTTCTCCAGTGAACTGAATGTGTTTAGCGCCCGCTTTTAAGCTGACTAAATTATCGCTGAACTGCAGGGGCTGATACAGCGTGCCCCCATTGGTAATGGTTTGCCGAACGGTGTTGCTGATGGGATTGGTGGTGGTGTTGGCTACGGTATTGACCACATCTACCGCGGCCGCCCCTGTTGTGCCCATGGCAACGATTTGCTGTGAGCTACTTCCTCCGGAAGATGTCCTGATGGATGACGTCGGGTACACAATAGAGAATGTTGTGGCATGATCCGTGCGGCAGGTGGCGGTATCGTTGGCTGAGTCAATGGTCACGCCGCCTTCACAGGGGACGTACGTGTCGGAGGACTGGTCGTAGTACACCACGTTCAGGTCGCTCTCTGTGATCCCTGCTGGGAGCTCGGAGGAGTCGTATTCCAGAACCAGTTCCGCATTGCCCCCCGGGAAGTCCTTAACTGCCGAGCCGCTACTAGTCACATTTAAGTCAAAGGAAACGCCGTCCACTGGGGTGAAATTGTCACTGGAAGGAGCCATGTAGCTCTTTTCCATGGACACGGTAACGGTACCGGTGGTGGCCAACGTGCTGCCAGAGGCGACCAGTTTCATGTCGCTGTTATCCGAATCGTCGTAGGCAATGGAACTGGTTGCCGTAAAGTTGCTGGAAGTCGATTTTGGGATTTTGGTGGCATCGGCCGTTAACGTGATGTTTTTGCCGGTGTCTGCGATAGCGTCGACAGTATTTACCGTGCTACCTAAGGTCGTTTCCCCGTTGAGCGGGGCTATGGCCTTGACCGTCCATGACGTGTCATTGGTTACCGGCAGGGTATAGGTCCCATCCGTGGAGTCTTTGAGCTGAGTGGAAACCACCTGACCCGTGCTGCTTACCGCCCATATGTGAGCGTCTGTAATGGGCGTGGTCCCATCGGATTCGTAAAGTATGCCGGAAATGGTGTCTGTAGAGGCCACCATGGCGGACTGGTCGGGGTTATTTCCGCCAAAGTCGTAATTGGCGGTATTTTCCGTTAGCGCCAGGCTTTCCGGCGCCTGTCCCGCGACATATTCCGCGCGTTTGACGGTGACGTCGTACGTTCCCGCATTGATCTGAGTGCTATAGGTACCGTTGTCTCCCGCCGTGACATCGCGGTGGATGTTGTTGGTGAAGTCGTCGATCTTAACCTTGGCGCGGGGGACCGCATTGTCTTCGCTGTCGTATACCGTGCCACTGAGCGTGATCAGTGATTTGCCCGTCAGGTCGATGGTCGCCGTGGCGCCAGCGGTTACTGTTCCCGTGTATTTTCCAATGCCAAAAATATCCACAAAGTAGTTGAAGGTGCCGGCTTTGGTGTTCATGGTGAGGCTGCTTCCTAGCCCATTGAACGGTTTGCCAATACGCAAGTTTTTGTCGCTGGTGCCCTTCATTTCGATGAAGCCATTCATGCCTGCCGCGCCACCGGTAAAGGCAAAGGTGGTAGTTTCCAGCGTTCCGGAATTGAGGTCGACCGTCTTGTTTGCGTCGACCGTGGTGGTTTCGCCCAACTCTCCGTAGTCCTGATCCCATGTGCCCACGCGGTAGGTGCCCGCGGGTATTTGTATGTTATAGGCGCCGGAAGAATTAGTATTGCTGTCGCGGTGGAAACCGCCCGAAGGACGGCTATTGGTGGCATCCCATGCTTCCACAAACACGTGTTTGTTGGCTTGAAGGGAGCCATTTACCGTGACCGTGCCGGACAAGGTGTAACAAGTCCCGGATGTGGGCTGGACGTTCTGGCTGGCCTTGCTGGCATTAGTGATGGTCACCGACAATGAGAAGGTGTCGCAGGAAGCGGTTTTATCGGGGGGCAGTTCGGAACGGACCGTCCATGTTCCCGCAGACACATATAAAGTGTAGGCCCCACTGCTGTCCGTCCCTCCGTGAATTATAGTGCCTGAGCCGTCATCGGCCCATACGGGCGCCCACGCGATCCCATTGCCGCTAGAATCCAGCACTTTACCGGAAATGTAGTAATCGCGTTTTTTAATCTTGAGCGGAACTATGAGTACGGATGCTCCTTTGTAATAAATCACCGTGCCGCTTTCGTTGCGGATATCTACGTTTTGGAAGGTTTCCCCTAATCCCGGCTTGGATGCACCGATTTCATACGGACCGTAATCCGCCACTTTTAGGGTAACGGTTCCCGTGGAGTTGGTGGTTCCAAACGCGCCCTGGCCAAAGCCCTGTTGGTGCATGAAGACGTCCACATTCGCCAAGCCGTTCGTGCCATCCGTCACCTGGACGGGAATTTCTATGTTATTGGTGGGGACGGTGAAGGTCAGGATATCGGTCGTGTTGTTCCAGCTCACGTTTGCCGGCGTGTTCCAGGCCGCATCCACCGCACCTGAACTGGGCAAGCCCGTGACCTCCAGTCCAATGGGTTGGGGCGGCATACCGCCAAAAGTTTCGAAGTCCGGCTTCCCTCCCGAAGCGCTCTTGGGCATAGAAGGGCCAACGCCCACGTTCCAGAAGCCGTTGCTGGGCAGGTAAATGGTGTAGCCGCTCGCATCCGGCGTGGTGACGTTACTGATGGTCTTTACCACAGAACGTCCTGGGCCGCCTGCAAAGATATCAATGTTTGCGCCGCCAAATCCGCCGGATTTCACCAGTTTAACCGTAATGGGCACACTGACCGTCCCGCCGCCGCTGGCTGCTCCCAGCACGATGTTTTTACTAACGCTTTGTCCATTGTTCACACAAACCGGTTCCGGACGGTCCTGGCCGAAGTAATCACTGCCGCCCATTGTCACAAAGGCCTGAGTTCCAA
>JAZDJE010000029.1:0-7916 GCA_043804325.1 Candidatus Peregrinibacteria bacterium | reverse complement strand
AAAACACGCCCTAAAAAAAGCCTTGAAATATCACCATTGTCCTTATTGGACCTTTCCTTCATCAGCGACCTTGGCGGCCGCTTTTTTAACTGCCTCCGGATCACCCAAATAGTAGTGTTTGATCGGCTTTAAATTCTTATTCAACTCATAAACCAACGGAATGCCCGTGGGAATATTTAATTGAGTGATTTCCTCATTAGACACATTGTCCAAATACTTTACTAACGCCCGTAAACTGTTGCCGTGCGCGGCAATCAGCACGCGTTTTCCTTCTTGAATCGTCGGCGCGATACGCTCGTGCCAATATGGCAAAAATCGGTCAATCGTCATTTTAAGCGACTCGGTTCCTGGCACTTCCTTCTCGCTCAAATCCGCATAACGCGGGTCATGGCTCGGATGCCTCTCATCACTCTTATCTAAGGCAGGTGGCGTCACGTCAAAACTGCGCCGCCAAATGTGCACCTGCTCCTCCCCCACCTCTTTAGCCTTTTCCGTTTTACTTTTGCCCTGCAGGGCGCCATAGTGCCGTTCGTTTAGCCGCCACGACCGTTCCACGGGGATCCACATCAAATCCATATCGTCCAAAACAATCCAAAGCGTCCGGATCGCTCGCTTAAGAACCGAAGTAAACGCCATATCAAAAGTAAACTCGCCCTCTCGCAAAAGCTTAGCCGCCTCATGGGCCTCCTTGGCCCCCTTCTCGGAAAGATCCACATCCGTCCACCCCGTAAACTTCTTTTCCTTGTTCCAAACACTCTCCCCATGTCGCAAAAGGACTAATTTATACATAAAAAAATAGGGTCAAATATCGCTGAAATTGTAACATCAACGTAAACAAGAAAAAAGCCTCGTCAAAACTCATGCCGAAATGCCTCGTTTTGCCAGCCATTTGGACGCCTTGACGCTGCGAATGGACTTGGAATAATTTTCCAACGCTTCATCCGAAGGCATTGAACCAGCCCCCGACCTTAAAAATTCAATAGCGCAATAACGAAAAAATTCCGCGCGAATAGCAAAGCCCCAGACTTCCATGACTTTATCAATATAGCAAATAACCCTCCAATAGAGATGAAAATGCGTGCGTTAAATGTTAAGGGGATTGGATGGCATGGCGGGAACCACGGATAAGTCTACTTTCCCTCTGCCGGAGCAGGAGAAGGTGGACTATCGGTGGTCGGTGACTCGGAAGGATCGGCAAGGCGGAGACTAGAGGTTCGTGTGGAGTAATAGACCTCCACACGATCATTGGGAGGCACGTTCTTAAGGGCGGTGCGGTGGACGAATTGGGCCGGACCCATGACGCAGGCTTTCTGGGGCACCTGCATACATGGAATGCAAGCCGTTCCCTTGATGCCCAAAACATAGGCCCAGGCATCCGGAGTGCCAAAGTACCCTTTGGGCTTAGCCAGGAAGAGGTTGCGCCAGCCCAGCTGTTCGCACGTCTGGGGGTAGGCGCCACCCAGTTCCACATCAACCAGATCTTCACCAACCCGGATGATGTTGCCGACGATCATGGACTTGTCGCCAGGCTCGAGCCACGCGCCAAACGCCTCCATGTCGGTCATGGAGGCGTAATCGAGCTTCGGCGCTTGCGGCGGCTCCTGTGGCTTGTTCTCACACGCCATCGTCAGGAACGCCAGAACCATCGCCAAAAACAGCGTCCTCATCGTTTCCTCCTCTCGTAACGAGCGTTTTAGCACGGCCCCTTTGGCCATGCCATCTCTCCTTAACATTCAAACCATTTTTTAAAGATCATCGCATAGGAGATTCATTCTAATGTAAAAGCAATTCCTGTCAACAAAAGCCTTTTTAGTAGGTATCTTTTTCCCTCCAATTTGCTAAAATCGATAATGGTGTAATATGCCCAGAATATACCCTGAAAAAAGATAAAAACCCTTTGCAAAAATTAAAAAAATAAAACGCTTCATCGTCGGTCTTGTTATTGCAACCATGCTGGGGAATCAGTTGGCCTACCTCAATCTCCCGGGTTTTGTGGTGCCAAAAGCGCATGCTCAAGCCGATTCCATCTCATCGGAAGATCACGATAAACTCGGATTGATCGCCATTTTGGCCGACAACGCGTTACTCAGCGGCTCGCTTAAAAACCGCATTTTCACCTTTGCCCAGAACGTCCAGGACCGCATGCCCCATTCGCTCGCGTTTGTCATCGGAATAGACTCGAATGAATCCCCTTTTCGCATCGCCTCCACCCTCGAAAAACTCTATCTGGAAGGCTACGACACGGATTTGCTCGACCGCAGCGGCTTTAATGACAATGAGACCCGCGAAGACGACAACAGGCTCATCGGCGCCATATTCATTGGGGACATTCCCATGCCCGTAGTCACCGAAGCGGACGGCAGTACCCAGCCCAGCTTATACCCTTACACGGACTTTTACCAAAAGCGCTATATCTATAACCATGAAACGGAGCGTTACGAGCCCAATAACAAAGCCAAAAGCCCCCAACCGGACATTTGGCACGGGGTCATTGCCCCGCCCGGCGGTAACACTACGCAGGGCCGCCAGGAATTGGAAGAATTTTTTGACAAAAACGCCCAATACTCCATGGGCAACCCCGAATACTCGCAGTTCACCGAACGCCTGCTTTATTCCAACTATCCCGCCGTGGAGCGCAAGCTGAACAAAAACGACTACTTCAACTATCGTCACCTCATCACCTACCTCGAAGAAATGGCTTTCCAACGCTATAACAAGCATTTACTGAAGGATTTAGCGGATCGTGTAGCGGAAGAAATGGGCGCGGAAGTCATGCCAAATGAGTTCATCCACGAACTCACGGATAAAAATGAGGACGACATGATTAACGAAATGCCGGATTTTGCCACGGAAACTTTTTTTGAAACCTACACCACTCCCTTGGCCAAAGCCATGCGCACGTACTTGGGCAAACTCAACGCTTTAATCGAAGAAACCGGCCGCTACGATTCCTCGGAATACGATAGCCTGGAATCTCTCATCTCCACCCGCGACAAGTACATGGAAAACACCTTGCTGGCTAAAAGTATCCAGTTGGAAAATAAGGTGAATGAAGCCATCGAAGAAGTCCAAGCTCCCAAAACGCTCATCCATTCGCTTTACATTAAAGTGCGGGCATGCAGTGACTCCAGTTGCAGCGATGTAAAAAGTGAAATGATTTTCGACAATGATGAAAAAACAGCACACGAAAACCAAGAAGGCAATGAAAACTACAAATGGGGCTTTCTAAGTTTTATCGATGGTTTTCCAGCTAATCCTCGTAATCCCGTCGAATATCTGGAAGGCAAATTTATTTCTTCCGCCGAGCAATGTGGTATGGAACGAGGTCAAAAACGCCCGCCCGGCGTTCCTGTACTGGAAAATAATTCCGTACTCGTGGAAGCCAATCGCACATTTAATTTAGATACGGCGCTCCCGGAGGACAAAAAAGATACTAGCGAGACGCTGCTCAAAGACAGAATTGCTTATATTAATTCTGCAGGTTGCGTTGGCAATAATGCTTATAGCGTTCACAAAGAATTCACCTACGAAGAAGAGACATACAAAATAGACCTCGACCCAAAATATTGTCGTCCGGAAAATAGTATTAATCCCATTTTCGACATCTTAGGTTCCAAGGAAAATAACTTTGAATTTTACGACCCCTCGGTACCGCGCCCCGACACCATTTTTGAACCGGTAGCCGATCGCTGTGATTTGCAAAACATGAGCTTTTTGCCCGCCATTCTCCCGGAAGAAGGGCTCTATAGCGATGACACAATCTTCCATGAAGAAGCCTATGATCCGGGGGACCTGACTTCGGGTACTGATTTAGACGAAGTGTTACTGGAAATATATAGTCGCATGATTACTACTGGAGAATTGGAACCAGCGACCATCGATCTGCTCAACCCTGACCCGGATGATGTTGAACTCAATATCAATATCAGTACCGACATTGGCGTTCCGCACTTATGGCTTAAACGTATTGCACGGGTACTGCTAAAAGATAGCCTAAGCGCCACGCGTTCTTACACGGATGAAGGCGGCAATTACATTGAATTCACCATCCGGGGGAATACCAAAGAAATTCCCAGCATAGCCCGTCATATTGAACCTACAGACGAACACATTAGGGAGATACAAAATGGCCAAGTCACTCCGGGGACACCCGCTGACGGCATCCGTTACGTGGAATTTGACCGCGACGGCAGCCATCACATTTTTCAATATTTCAACCTCTTCCGCGTCCCCGGAAATAATCCGGACCAAGTGGCGGACAATCTCATCACCCTCATCCGGGAAAAGGACGACGAATTGAATGAAAAACTCGGACGCGATGCCAACGTCATCAACCGGTTTTTCCAGGAAAACCTGGACCTCTTGGAACCCATTGTATGGCGCAATTTGGGCGTTGACCAAAAATACGCCATGGTAGCGCATAAATTCATGGACCGGGATAGCGGCATGCCGGTTGTCTCGCCTGCTCCGGGCAGCGCGCAGTCCTATCCCGTGGCTAAACCCAACGGCTACGAAATATGGCATTTAAACGCGTTGGGGGATGAAACGGGGTTCAACTTTGGCATCAATGCCGCCATGCAAAAACAGGGTAAACCCGCGGGCAGAGGAGAAGAAGAGGAAGAAGGGGATCACGACCAAACCGCCCCCCCCACGACTACGGACGAAGCGGCAGAAGGGGAGGGGGCTTACCTTTGCGGCGACCCCAATGGCGTGGAAATTTGGGAATGGCTGGATGCCATCCAGTGTTGGCTGGAAAACGAAATCCTGCCCGCCCACGAACTCTTCACCATGGATAACTCATGTTCCTCAGGCGACCTGCCGGAAGATGAGGAATTGAATGAAGAAGCGGTTTTGAGCTTTGACCCGCTTGCCATTCACCGCCCCGCCCAACTCAATGTGCGGATGAACAGTTACACGGTCATGGAGAGGGAGAGCGTGGAAATCACCATCCGCCCCATCGATGAAAACGGCGACGAGATGGTCGAATTCATGCCCGACCCCGCCATCCTCGAGTTAAGCGAAAAGAACGTCGGGACGCTCTCCGCAGAAGAAGCCCCGCTCACTTTGGGCAAAGCCCGGGTAACATTTACGGGCGAAGAACTCGGTACCACCACGCTCAACGTCTCGCTTGGCGAACTGTCCGCCATCCCCATCGACATCCGCGTGGTAAATAAAATCGACGTACAACTCACCGCTTCCCCTTACGATCAAGAAGAAGGGCGCGGTTTTTATAACATCACCGCGACTTTGGTCGATGAAAATGGCGACCGCATCAATAACATCAATTCGGAAATCAAACTCATCACCCAGGAACCGTTGGCCGGTGCGTTCAATCGGAATGGAAAAATCAATTTGCTCGGCGGGCAAGGGGAAACGGTATTCTTCCCCGCGCCCAACCAGGCGGAAATCAAAATCACCGCCCAGCATCCCCATTACTCGAGTCAAACCCTGGCTCTTACCCCGCCGCCCAATCCCCCGCATCACATCAACGTGAAAGCGGACCGCTTCTTTAAAGTCGGGGAAGTCCTTTCGCTCCCCGTCACGGTAGTCGACATCAATGATTTAACCAGTGTGGGTTTTAACGACAGCCTGTTTGTAGAACTTTCGGAAAGCTCCCGCGAATTCGCGGAACTCGCCTCGCCGGAACTGGTCATCGAAAACGGCAGGGGAATACTCTCGCTCCGTATCAAAAATCAAACGGGCTATCTTAATCTCACCCTCACGCATCCGGATCTCGCCTCCGGCAAACTGGAAAAACCGATCCTCGCCCGCGTGGAAAGCGAGGATATTGCGGAAACCTATCCCCAAAACCTGTTCGCTTCCATGGTGGGTTTTCCCGGCGCCAATTTCCTCCATCCAAATTACTTTGCCGGCCGTCACTTGTTCAGCGGTAAAACGGAAGCGGTGTTCGGACTCCTAAATGGCCCCCGTCCTCCGGACGTCGCGCGCATCGCGCCCAATTACAAAATCGAACTTTTAGGCACTAAACAAGATGTCCGAACCTTCTCGTCACCCGAAGGGCTGACTTTTTACATCGTGGATGAAAAGAACCTTGAAACCCTCGCCAGCACAACCGTCCCCCTCGACTTCTCCGACATCCTAACCTGGAATCCGGACGAACCCGCGCAAAAAAACACGCTTTACCTGAACGTCACCAACGCTGAAGTGACGGCACAGCCCATCGATTTGGGCTTTGAACTGCGCGACAGTGAAAATCGTTTGGTCGCCACATTTACGCCAAATGAAATCGACATTGCCGACTTTGATTACACGTTGGATTACAACACGGACACGGATTTTGAGGGGATTGAACTGAAATTGAAACGGGGGCCGCTGACTATTGCCCAGCTCTTCTTTAGCCTAACCTCTCGCACCCTCTCGCCCGCTGATTTCACAGTCCACAAAGACCTGGTCACCAACCCCATCTATAGCGGCATCAGCACCAAAAACCCCACGGGACTGGCCTTTTACAACCCTCTTGGCGCTATCCCCGAAAACCCGTATGGCGATAATTTTGGTTTTGAGGGGGACAACAAATACCTCGTCCACATTGCCGGTGGCACGCCCGTAGGGGAAGCGGTGCGGTTTGAACTGCCGGTAAACGGAGTGCTCCTGGGCGACCCGACCATCCAACTTTCTTCCTCGCCCACTGGGGCTTTGAATTACGACAGCACCGTGGGCCAAAAAATCTTCCAGGACCCCAATGGGGTCGGCATAGCGGCCCTCACCCACTTCAATTTTAACGGGGACGAATACCCGGACATCGCCACCGTCATGCAGGACGGCCGTGTCCGATTACTTGAAGGCGGTCCCACTACCTCCGGCTTCCGCGACCGCGGGGACATTGCGTTTCTCGGCGATGGGGCCATCACCATTGTCCCCTTCAACATGGATAACGATGGTTACGAAGACCTTGTCATTTCCACCCAGGAAGGGCGCCTAGCCATTTTGCACAACACGCAAGGCGTCATCACCCGCACGGACCACAACCTCAACGTCGGCAAACAGCTCTATACGTTGCTCAAGGAAGACATGGACCGGGATGGTTTTGATGACCTCATCACACTCGATAGCCGCGGCGACATTCGGATTTTTTATAGCGAAAACGGTCAGTTGCCGGAAGAAGGAATGCTCGTGGGCAATTACGGGTTCACTATCAGCGAGGAAGACTTGAGCGGCGATCTCCAAATCCGCTACCCGGGTTTAGTAGAACCCGTATCCTCGGCTGACCCCGCCAGCCCTCTGGCGCCTCGCGCGGCGGCGCCTCGTGTCCGCACCCCCTCTGCCGCGCAAAACAACGCTTTGCGTGATTTTATGGCCATTGATGATCCGGATGAAGCCAAATCCGGTTTGAATATGGACCGGTTGGCCGAACAAATCCTGGCTATAGCAAAGAACGCCAAGGACGCCGTAGAAGCAGAAGAAGTTTCCACGACCATCGCGGAATCCACCATTCCAAAACTCCCCTGGCCAGAAGGAGAAGAGCCGGAAAGTTACTTTGCCTCCATCGCGGATGCCGCTTTCTTAAATGTTACCAAAACGGTTTATAACAAGGAGCGCATGGAAGCCCGCGATTTGGACCTGGAAGAAACCCTCGTCTACGTCATCCATTTGAACCCTCGCGCTAACATGAACAACGTGGTCATCGCGGACACCGTCCCCGATGCGCTTTTGACCGACATCCGCTCGGTCACCTGCCGGGGGATTGGCTGTGAATCGCTAAACCCCAAGCAAAACGACGTCTTGCTTTTCTTCCATCCGCTCAACTTACGCAGTGGCCAGGAAATCACCATCAGCTACGAGGCCACGGTCAAACATACGCCCAAAGCCAATCTGTTCCTCAAATACTTGCAGGATCCGGATATCGTGGATCCCTACCCCGATGTCATCGTATCTCCTCCTTACAACACCAGCGG
>JAZDJE010000028.1:0-3917 GCA_043804325.1 Candidatus Peregrinibacteria bacterium | reverse complement strand
GTCACGAGCTAATTGGAAACCCAGCCCGCCTTCACGGCGGATCAAATCAGCACCGATGTTAGAGGTCATTACGATGATCGTATTGCGGAAGTCTACCCGGCGCCCCTTGGCATCCGAGAGCTGGCCTTCTTCCATAATTTGAAGCAGAATGTTATGTGCCTCAGGATGGGCTTTTTCCACTTCATCGAATACTACGATGGAGTAGGGATGGCGGCGGATGGCTTCAGTAAGCTGTCCGGCATCCTCGTAACCCACATATCCGGCCGTGGCGCCCACCAAACGGGACACGTTGTGGCGTTCCATGAACTCACTCATGTCGATTTTAATGAAAGCATCCTTGCTGTTGTAAATTTCTTTCGCCAGGCTTCGCACTAATTCCGTTTTTCCCACGCCTGTGGGCCCCAAAAAGATAAAGGAGCCGATGGGACGGTTAGGGGAGGCAATGCCCACGCGGGAGCGGCGGATGGCCTTGCAGACCTCGCCAACCGCCTCTTCCTGGCTGATGATATGCTCGTGGATCACGGCTTCCAGATTGGCCAGCTTTTTGCTTTCGTCCCGCATCAGTTTGGTGACGGGAATGCCGGTGATTTTGGCCACGATCTTGCCGATGTCGTTTTCATCGATATGGCTGCGCTTGGTCTTCTTTTGGCTGTCCTCCTTAATGGTGTCGATTTTTTTCAGCACCTCCTCTTTTTTAGCCTTGAGCTCCGAGGCTTTTTCGTATTCCTGATTCATGACGTGCTTTTCGATCTGTTTTTCCAGTTTGTTGATCTTGTCCTTTTCCTTGCGGATCAAGGGCAGGTTGCTTTGGCTGCGGGCGCCTTTAAGCGATGCCGCTTCGTCAATCAGGTCAATGGCCTTGTCTGGGAGGAAGCGGTCCGCAATGTAGCGTTGGGAAAGGGTAATGGCCGCTTTAATGGCCTCGTCGGTGATGGTGAGGTTATGGAACTTTTCATACGCGGGGCGCAGCCCTTCCAAAATCTTGGTGCAGGAATCCGTGTCCGGCTCTTCCACCATAATGGTTTGGAACCGGCGCTCCAGGGCCTTGTCCTTTTCAATGTGCTTGCGGTATTCCTCGGTAGTGGTGGCGCCAATGATCTGTAAACTGGCGCGGGAAAGCGCGGGTTTCAGTAAGTTGGCGGCATCCATGCTGCCTTCTGCACTACCCGTGCCGGAAAGCGTGTGGATTTCGTCGATGAATAGGATAATTTCATTGTCGATTTTGGTGGCCTCGTCGATGATGCTTTTCATACGCTCCTCAAATTCGCCGCGATATTTGGTGCCAGCCACCACATTGCTGAGAGACAGGGAAAGGATTTGCTTGTTGAGCAACGCATCGGGAACACGTTCCTCCACAATGGCTTGCGCCAGACCCTCCACCACGGCGGTTTTGCCCACCCCGGACTCCCCGATGATCATGGGGTTGTTTTTGGTCTTGCGGTTGAGGATGTGGATCATGCGTTCAATTTCCATGCCACGGCCAATAATGGGGTCAATTTCGCCCTTCTTGTACTTTTCGTTCAGGTTATTGGCAAAGTAGTCCAGGGCCGGCGTTTTGCTTTTGCTGTCTTTTTTCATCATGGGAGTCCCCGGCATGCCGCCGCCGGACATTTCTTTGTGTTGGAACGCGTCCGAATAATCCCCACCGGGCGAAAAAATCGCCCCTTGAAGCCCTTGCAAAAAGCGGTCGAGCGACGTGTTGACCTGCTCGATGTCCTTTTTGCGCGCGTTGGCCATTTGCTCGAACATTTCCTCGATTTGTTTTTGGAACTCCTTGGGGCTGACCTCCATGTGGTCCAAAATCACGGTGGCGGCGCACTTTTCCTGGGAGACCAGGGCGTAAAGCAAATGCTCCGTTCCCACAAAGGGATGGCTGTACTTATGGGCCACCTTCACTGCGTCTTCAATAATAGTGGTCAAATAAGACGAAAGGCCGTGCTGGACGTTTTTAGACTCCGGTTCCTGGTTGCTGGCGGAATTCAAAATCATCCGCACGTTCTCCAGGCTCACACCCGCGCCGGTTAAAATGGAAAACGCCAGGCAGCGGGGGTTAGAAAGGAGACCGATGAGCAAATGCTCGCTGCCAATGTAGGGCAGCCCATGCTTGCGGGATTCTTCTTCGGCGATGCTCAAAGCCTGTTTGGCGTTGGGGGTGAAACGGTCGAATGGAGACATAATTTGTTTTTAAATTTCTGTTTTATTATAACCTTTTTTGAGAGAAAAGAAAGTTTTGTAGGGAACGCCCCGGTCTTTGGCCGGCCGCTTCGTATTGACACATGCTAATAAATATGCCAAATTTATCTTCGGCTCATTGGATTTCCCTCGCTCGCTTAGGCGGGGTGGAGTCCCGTCTGCCATTGTTCTTTAAAAACTACTTGCGATAAGTTCGTCTCGTTTTACGGTTTATGATTCACCTGAATCGTAACCGGTAATGCGAGACGAACAATTCGGTTCATTTCTTTTTGCTCCGCATTTTGGCGGCGCAAAGAAATATACCGAGAAAGGGGAGCTTTAATGTTCCGCCTCGCCGTCGCCGCTCTGATCGTCCTGGTCTCTTTTCCTTCGGTCACTCTGGCCGAGAAACCGAGTCAGACGCAGTTCGACGAGCTGCGTCAGCTCGGGGACGCGGGTCACGTGACCAGCGATGAGCTCGAGAATTTCTTGGGGCAGAACCGCCCCACTCCAGCGGCGTCCGCCCCGGCGGACTCGGCCGACTACGAAGTCACACTCCGGTGTGACTTCAAGGCCGCCGTGGCGGCCGGGAAGTACGACTGGGTGGACGACGAACTGGCCCAGATTACCCCGTCGAAGACCGGCTGTCGAGAAGGACGGAAAGTCCTAATCCGCCTATTCCACTTCCCTTTCCCCCGATTGTTCACGTCCGAGGAGCAGATCGTCGAGATGGATCGGCAGGGCTATCGCCCCGCTGGCTGGCCGGAGCTTCTCGCTCTCGGCGCCAACCACCCCGAACTCCAGCGATCTTTCGGGATCGTCGGAATTGGTTCCGTGTGGCATCGTCGGCCCACTCCCGATGGTATCCCCATCACTGATGGTGTTCCCATCATCGTAGGCCAGAAAGACAAGCCGCGTGGCCTAAGGATCCTCCCATACGGAATAACGTGGGATCGAGACTACCGGTACGCTGCCGTCCGCAAGTAGTTTCTCTTCTATAAGAAGCAGTCCATGATGTCGTCCCCCGCCTTAGGCGGGCGGGACTGACTCTGAACTGTTTCTCTCACCAAAGTCCACCATCCCCTGGTGGCAGCCCCGATGAAACATCGGGGCTTCAACATGTCCGGTAAAGAATTCCTGCAAGAGCGGAAGATCAGTTATTTTCTCCAAGCTTTGTCCCCATAAAATCCGGATGACCCTGAATGAATTCCTGAATCGGCATGGCTTTTTTTCCTTCCAGTTGAACCGTGATGAGTTCCAGAGAATCTTGTCCCGTCCCCATCAGAATTTTTCCTGATTTTTCAAAGACCATTCCTGTTCCACTCTTTTCTTTTGAAGCTTTTCCCGCGAGAATTTTTAAATGCTGGCCTTTGAAAGCTGTGTAACTCCCGGGCCAGCCCCAATACGCGCGGATTTTTTTGACAATCGTCACGGCGTCTTCATTCCAATCAATCTTGCCATCCGCCTTGCTCAACTTTTTAGAGAAAGTAACTTTTTCCTCATTTTGAGGCTTGGCCTTGAGTTTTCCTTCTGCAATTGAAACGAGAACATCAGGCGTTTTTTGGGCGGTAAGCTCGGCCAATTTATCATGAAGGGTGCTGGCGTTGTCTTCGGGCTCGATCGGAATCGAAAAAGTTTTGTACACCGGCCCCGCATCCATTTTTTCCGCCATTTGCATCACACTGATGCCCGTTTGGCGCTCGCCCGAAAGAAGCGCGCTTTGGATGGGCGATGCCCCGCGGTAT
>JAZDJE010000027.1:0-7964 GCA_043804325.1 Candidatus Peregrinibacteria bacterium | reverse complement strand
CTTACATAAAATTTACATAAAATTAACATAAATTTTACTCAATATCTAAAAAGTAACACTTGGGCCGGTGCTCATAACGGGTACAACAAAAACCCCAAAATGCCATTTACTTCACGCTATGTAATCCTTTTTGTAAGGTGGGAAGGGCCGACCCGGTCAGAGCCGGATGTAAAACCCATAATCCCTTAAGGATGGTGAACGAGTTAGCGCGCGAAGCTGCGCGGACAATTTCGAGCTTTTGTTTTTATTTTTCAAGAGTATTGAACCAAATTTGTGTTCAATGTTCAAGCGTTTCAAATTGACACAATCCCCTGCCGATTATTTGTTATGTTCCAAGCATTAGCATAACCGTAACCAGTTCATAACCATATTCCAGATAGGTGCGGAGGAAAGAAAAGCCCGTGGCGCCGTCAGTCAGGCGGTCGGCGATGATAATCAGAATGATGTACATGGGCCCCTGCGAAAGGAAGCGCTGGTACCAGTCTTCGTAACGGGCGGGGACGACAAGGCCGATAAGCTTGGATCCGTCCAATGGGGCGATAGGGATCAGGTTGAAAAGGAAAAGGACGATGCTGAGCATGTAAATGGCCTGCAGGACATTAAACAGGATAGCCGGCATTGGAAGGTATTTGATGAGGATGGCGATAAAGAGCGCCGTCAGAAAATTGCTGGCAGGGCCTGCCAAAGCGATCAGGGCGGAATCGCGGCGCGGGTGTTTGAGGTTATAGTAATTGAATGGAACGGGCTTCCCCCACCCGAAATGCGCCACAAAGATCATGATCGTCCCGAGGAGGTCCAAATGGCGCAGGGGGTTAAGGGAAATCCGCCCCGCCATTTTTGCCGTTGGGTCGCCAAGTTTATAGGCCACCCAGGCGTGGGAAGCCTCATGAACGGAAATGCAGACAGCCAGCGCGATGATGATATAGATGAATTCCGCCATGGGAATAGTTTGACAATGGAAAGCTGAAATGGTAACTTTTTTGCGCTCTTAATATATCAGATTATGTCCAAAGTATGTGAAATTTGCGGAAAGGGCCCCACGGTGGGTTATAACGTCAGCCATTCCATGCGCCATACAAAAAGGCGTTTCATGCCCAATCTTGCCGACCGGAAAATTTTTGACGTGAAGACAGGAAAGACTTCCAGGAAAAAGGTGTGCATGAAGTGTTTGAAAACTATGACGAAGTAATGATTTCTTGGAGAGATCGCATAGTTGGTCTAGTGCGCCCGCTTGGAGGGCGGGTAGGCCCGAAAGGGCCTCGAGGGTTCAAATCCCTCTCTCTCCGCCACACCACCTCTCTCACCCTGACGTGCCGTCATAGCTCAGTCGGTAGAGCACATCCATGGTAAGGATGGGGTCCCCGGTTCGATTCCGGGTAACGGCTCCATTTTAAACCCTTATTCTATGCCACGCGGAAAAAACACCAATGTTTACCTGGTTTGCAAGGAATGCAAAATGCAGAACTACAAGACTCGTATCAACAAGAAGACGACGAGCAAGTTGGAGCACAAGAAATTCTGTTCCCGTTGCAACAAGTCCACGGCCCACGCCAGCGGGAGCGAGATCAAGCACAGTTCAAGCTAGTCTTAAGTCCCATCGGCGCGGAAAATGATGCCGACGCTTTTTAAGATCAGCTTGATGTCCAGCCACAGCGACCAGTTTTCAATGTAATAGACGTCCAGCTGTACTTCTTTTTCAAAGCTTAAATGGCTGCGGCCGCTGACTTGGGCCAATCCCGTGAGTCCCGGTTTGATGGCGAACACCTGATGGTGATGCGACGCGTATTTTTCGACCTCTTCCGGCAAATGCGGGCGGGGCCCTACCAGGCTCATGTTACCGATAAGCACGTTAAACAGCTGCGGCAATTCATCCAGGCTGGTTTTGCGTAAAAACCGCCCGAGCCGCGTGACACGCGGGTCGTCTTCCATTTTAAACAGCGGGCCTTCGCGGTCGCTTTTCTCCAGGAGCTTCTTCTTTTTAAAGTCCGCATCTTCCCCCATGGTGCGGAACTTGTATACGTTGAATGTCTTATTCCGATACTGGCGCCGGCTTTTATAGATGACAGGCCCGTGCGAGTCGATTTTAATGGCCAGGGCCATTAGAACCCATACCGGGATTAGCAGCACGATAAAAACCAGGCTGAACATGGTGTCGAACGCCTGTTTAAAAATATGTCCCCAGCCGTCCAGTGGAGTTTGCTTGAGGCTGATTAAAGGGACTTGCCCAATCATTTCGATGTCCACGTTGGTGCGCTGCAAGCGCACGAGGTCCGGGATGAAGTGGTAGCGGATTTGGTTGGCGCGGCAAAAGGCGTGCAGTTCCTGGGAAATGGTGTTTTGGGCGTCTGGGTCGGCTTGGATGATTTCCTCCACCCCCCACCTTTTGACTACGGGTCCCAACTGGTCGAACGTCCCAATGATTTTGAGTTTGCCCTGTTTGCGCGATTGCCTCTTGCTAAAAAGCGCCCCAATGACCTGGTACCGCGGGTCGTTCTTTAGGGTTTCATAAAACTGATCTGCCAAATCCCCTATCCCCACAAACAAAATCCGCCTTTTGCCGATCCCCAGGCGCAGGACCATGGACTGAATGATTAAAATGGCCAAACGCCCTATGATTACAAAGAAATTGGTGAATAGCCATATGTGGGCCAAGGCAATGCGGGAAAAGAAGAGCTCGTGTACCACTAAAAAGTAATACGCAATAATGAACATCAACCACGCCGAGGTCATGAAGATGATTTTAAACATCTCCTGCGTAAAATGGTGCGTGATCTTGAGCGAATACAGATTGTTGCCGGCAAAAAGCAGGACTAAAAACCCCGCGCTGAAGATCGCCAGTTTGGTGTAATCCGTTACCGGCGGCAATTGTTCGGGCAGGAACGTGTATTGAACCCCGGGGATCAAGTCCGTAATGGGCCGTAAAAAATAGGCCAACATAAAGGCGCCTAACGCCGCAATGTAGTCGATGGGAAGCCGCAGCGCCCCAAAAATGATTTCGGATCTTTTCATAAAAAGGCGATAGGCCCTATTGGTTCGTTTAAACTCATAAGCCGAGTTCTGTTCCGATTGTAACATCGGAAGTAGTCATCTATCTAAGCGGTTGTCAGGGTAGTCTGACGAGCAGCCAGAATTTTCTATCCTGCCATTACAACCTTGCATCGGGCGGGGTTTACCGCGCCGGTAAGATCACTCCTACCGGGACCGCACTTATTATTACGGACTTTTCACCCTTACTCCGGCTTTTACCCCGGAGAGGAATGGTTTCTGTGGCACTATCCCTTGTCCGCGGTTGCCCACGGACCGGTGCGCTGTTAGCGACCACCTTGCTCTTTGATGCTCGGACTTTCCTGTCCGGTGTCGCCTTACGGCTCACACGGACTGACTACTACGGTTTAAACGAACAAATAGGTGCGTTTTTTATAGCATAACTTCTATAAAATGCCAAGCTTTCAAGCAATATTGATTGACACCATCTTTTAATTCGCTTAATTTTACTCTGCCAATTGGCGAACGGACCGCCATTTAGGCCACCTTAGCTCAGTTGGTAGAGCAACCGCCTTGTAAGCGGTAGGTCGTCGGTTCAAGTCCGACAGGTGGCTCCAGCAACAACATTTTTGTAATGTTTTATCGCTCGAGGTTATACTTGAGTAGGGAAATCCTCAAAAGTTTGCCAATCTGCTGCTCCTGTGAGGAGACGCAGATTGTCTAAACTTTTGTCCTCACTATGCCACGGCCTTCGGCCTTGCTACGTTCGGAACGGATTTCTCACAACTTACGGGGAGTAGCTCAGTTGGCTAGAGCGCGCGGTTTGGGACCGTGAGGTCGCAGGTTCGAGTCCTGTCTCCCCGACCAATTAAAAATTTGATACAATCAATGACGTGGGTAGGTACCAGAGTGGTCAAATGGGGCAGACTGTAAATCTGCTGGCGCGAGCCTTCGGGGGTTCGAATCCCTCCCTGCCCACCATTAATAATTGCAAAAGACAAAACTAGTCTTGTCAATAAGATTTTCTATTTTAGTTGACATGGGAGTAGGGTTTCGGTAGAGTGATTTGTAAGAAATTAACCTCTAACAATATACAAATGAAAAAGCTCGTTTCTACAATCGGTGCAACATTTGCCGGTGTGACGTTCTTCATTAATAACGCGCTTGCCCAAGGTGGCGCTTTTTTTGACAATCCCCAAACGGGTGCCCCACCAAATGTCTCTGCCCAAGGAACGTTAGGGCAAAACATTACCAATATTATCAACTTCTTTTTGGGGCTCCTTGGTCTGATCGCGGTTGCTTTCCTGATTTATGCGGGTGTCCTGATGGTCACGGCAGGAGGCAATGAAGAGCAAGTGGGCAAGGCCAAAAAGGTCATTACCTTCGCAGTCATTGGTATTGTTATTATCCTGCTTTCCTACACGGTGGTCACCTTTGTCACCAGCGCTCTTGGCTAAAAAGGCCACTCATTCATTTTAAAAATAACCCCCCCGGTGCGAACCGGGGGGTTTTGTTTATGCGATTTAACTATCTAAAGCAATCTGCTTATCACTCAACAAGGGCTCTTTGGCCTTTTCCTCTTTGGTGGTTTTGTCTTTGACAATGATTGCCTCCGGGAGCACTTTTACAATGGTATCGTAGCTCAAGATCCGCCTGTCGTACCCTAAAAACAGGAATCGCTTTTCCACGTACAATTGGCGTAAATACGATTGTTTGGTATCAAAATCCACGTCGACCACCTTGCCCAGGGAAGCCCCTTCTTCCGTCCGTACCCGGTTATTTAGGATTTGGCGGCCATCGGATAGGATTTCGGCAATTTTAATGAGGTCCCCGGCTTCGGCGATGGCACCTTCGTTTTTGAGGTAGCAGTTCTTTTTCCACTCCACAATGTCCTGCGATTGGACAACCCCATACGAAAAGAGGTGCCTGGCGGGTTTGACCCAAAGCCCCTCTAATTTACCCGTGTCCGGGTGGATGATGACGTCTTTGATGACCCCCAGCAAGGAACCGTTTTCGAAGTGTAAAACGGGGGTTCCTACGATGTCGCGATAACGTTTGATCATGCGCCAAGCATACTATAAAATGGTTTAGGTTAACAATTTTTTACAATAGGGAAACGCTTATCGGAACACATTTCTCGCAATTACTCGCCGAGATAGCTCAGTTGGTAGAGCAACGCATTCGTAACGCGTAGGTCGTGGGTTCAAGTCCCATTCTCGGCTCCAGTATTTATCAGAAGGGAAACGCTTAAAAGTTTGTCAATTGTCTGCCCTTGTGAAGGGACGCCAATTGCCTAAACTTTTATCCTCGCTATAACTCGTCCTTTGGACTCGTATCGCTTGGAACGCGTTTCTCGCATCTTGTCGGAGTGTAGCGCAGTTGGCTAGCGCGCAGCGTTCGGGTCGCTGAGGTCGTGGGTTCGAGTCCCACCACTCCGACCATAACCCCATGAATACCCGTAAAAAACTTGCCTTTATCTTTGGTGCCCTCCTTTTCATCGCCTTGATCCCGGTGTGGATTTATCAGACTAAAGTGGCGAAGGATACGGAGGATTTGGAGGCATTGCTAGCGTTAAAAACCGATTTGATCCGCGTGAATACCCCCGCTAGGGACCAAATTATCACCAGTCCCCTGGAAGTAAGCGGGGAAGCGCGGGGGGTGTGGTTTTTTGAGGCGAGTTTTCCCCTCCGGCTACTCGATGAAAAGCGCCAGGAAATCGCGGTGACTATTGCCACCGCCCAAGGCCCCTGGATGACGGAGGACTTCGTCCCCTTTAAGGCCCTGTTGACCTTTGAAACCGACGCAAAGCGAGGATTTTTAGTGTTCATCAAAGACAACCCTTCCGACTTACCGGAACATGACGATGCGTTCTTTTTGCCTATTCGATTTCAATAAGCCGCGCGTTCTGCTACAATGCAAATTGTCTTATTTTTTAATCCTTTTCCTATGCCTGAAAAGGAAATTGGTAAAATCACCCATCACTTCAGTAAAATCGGCGTTGGCGTCATCAAGCTCACCGGTTCTTTAAAGGTTGGCGATAAGATTAAAATCGTCGGCGGCAACGGTGAATTCGAGCAAATGGTCGATTCCATGCAGGTGGAACACGCTCCTGTGACAAAGGCCAAAAAGGGTGATTCGGTCGGCTTAAAAGTCGATCAACCAGTCCATGAGGGGAACAAGGTTTTTCTGGTGGCTTAACCCCTTCTTATGTCGTCCCTTGTCCTTCTTGTTGCCGTCTGCGCGGTTACCTATTCGTTTGAAATTGTTTTTGGGTTGGCGGGCACTATTCTTATGTTGCCCGTTTTAAGTTTCTTTTTTGACGTGAAGACCTTGGTCGTCTACTCCGTGCTTCCCCAAATGCTGGTGGGATTGATCGCTTTGGGGACTTCTTATTCTTATAAGACCATCGATTTCACCTTCTTCTTTAAGATATTGGCCTTCGCGTTTTTGGGCGCTGGTGTGGGGATCATCCTCTTTGAATCGCTCCCCCTTTCTGTTTTCCGATTGGTCTTGGCCACGGCCATTACGCTTTCCGGGCTTTACATGGTCTTTAAGCCCAAGCATTTTAAACTGGGGCGTTATACTGTGCGCTTTTTGGATTTTATCGCAGGGATTTCACATACTTTACTAGGGATCAGCGGGCCCATTGTGGCCACGCGACTCGTCGGCACTTTTACCGATAAAACAGAGATCCGCAATTACACGCTGGCGTTTTTCCTCTCCATGAACGTGGTGCGTTTGGGGGGATACTTGGTCCGCGACACTATTACGCCGGCCATTTCTAATATGATGTTATGGTCCGCGCCGTTTTTGATTGTCGTCCTGCTTTTTGCGAATCGCCTGCACTATAAAATCAGCAACCTGTGGTTCCACCGGGTGGTGGCGTTTGTGATTCTACTTAGCGGAATTATATTGTTTTTTAAGTAAAACCCTTCTAAAATCTCCTCGTCGGGGTGTAGGTGTAGCGGTCGCCTGACGTCTAAGGCGACCATGGGATAGCGGTCGCCTGAGGCGACCATGGGGTGCATGTCTGATAAAATTATTGATTATAAGGTATTAAAAAGGTATTGAGTAGCAATTACAATGAAATATTGGGTATATGTTTTAAGAAGTGAAAAAACAGGTTATCGGTACATTGGCCAAACTAATAATCTCCCGAAACGGCTAATGGAACACCGTAAAGGTTTAACCAGATCGATTCGTTTTCAACTTCCCTTTGCCTTGACTTACTTTGAGTGCTATAAATCAAGGTGTGAAGCTATGAAGCGAGAAAGGTTTTTAAAATCCGGCAAAGGACGTGAATGGCTTCAAAAAACCGTCGGGGTGTAGCGCAGTTGGCTAGCGCGTACGCATGGGGTGCGTGAGGTCGCAGGTTCGAGTCCTGTCACCCCGACCATTTATCACCTAAAACAGTTGACTAGCGATCGCCTGAGGCGACCATGGGGTGGTAGCCTGAGGCTACCAGGTTCGAGTCCTGTCACCCCGACCATTTATCACATAAAACAGTTTATTCCAATGTTGTAAATGGGAGTTTTTGGCTTATTTATAACCCATTTTGGGTTGATTTTTAGCGGTTTCCCCGTAAACTTTTAGTACGATGAAAAACACGCTTGAAATCAAAGACCTGCATGTCGCCGTGGATGGTAAGCCGGTGCTCAATGGTGTGGATCTTATTATCAAGCCGGGCGAACTACACGCGCTCATGGGGCCTAATGGTTCCGGGAAAAGCACCCTTTCTAATGTGATCATGGGGCATCCCAAATATACGGTAACGAGTGGCGATATTCTATACAATGGCCACAGTATCCTTACGCTTCCTCCGCATGAGCGGTCTTTGTTGGGGATTTTTCTCGCTTTTCAGTACCCCAAAGAGATCAATGGGGTCAGTTTGGAGGAATTTTTGCTGGCGGCGTATCGCGCCAAACAAAAGGCACTGGACCCCCGTAAGCCTCCTATTCTTGTTTTCCGTTTCAAAAAGA